>JBDRUL010000144.1:0-4289 GCA_039801305.1 Caldifarciminota bacterium
CGCAATAACCGATTACGGCATCAGTGGTACCACCCTGATGGAAAACGCCGGCAGGAGGATCGTTGAAACAATGGAACGTGTGCTCAACCCTCTTACCGGTCGCCGTGTACTCGTTATCTGCGGTCGGGGCAACAACGGTGGCGACGGATTTGTGACCGCCCGCCTGCTCTCTGAGCATGGTGTTCCCGTTTCCTGTGTCCTTATCGGCGAACTCGCAAGTCTCACTGGTGATGCTCGGGCTGCCGCTGACCGGCTCCAGAACGCCGGAGTATCAATCCGTGAAGCCTCAACAGAAGAAGAAATCAGGCAGCTCGTCCGAACACACAATGTCATCGTGGATGCCATTTTTGGCACCGGGCTCAACTCAGCTCCCCGGGGACTGGCGGCTGCTGCTATTACCGCAATCAACACTTCCAGAGCCGTTGTAATTGCCGCCGATATCCCTTCAGGTGTCGACTCTGACACCGGCACTGCCTGTGAACCAGCAGTCCGTGCCCACCACACGGTAACCATGGGCTTGGCGAAGCTCGGGCTCTGGCTCTACCCTGGTCGCGTACTGTCTGGACAAGTCCATGTTGCCGAAATAGGCTTTCCCGCAGAACTGATCGATTCTGCCGGGAATGCATTTCTGATCGAGAAGTCAGATATCCCGTCATTCCTTCCGCCAAGACCACCCGACGGACACAAGGGAACGTTTGGCACCGCTTTAATCGTAGCTGGTTCCGGAAGTTTTTCAGGTGCTGCGTGCCTGTGTGCGCTTGCCTGCGTTCGTGCAGGTGCCGGACTGACAAGACTGGCCATCCCCAGAAGCCTCGGTCCTGAGGTC
This sequence comes from Caldifarciminota bacterium, assembly GCA_039801305.1. Lineage (GTDB taxonomy): Bacteria > Hydrothermota > Tepidihabitantia > Tepidihabitantales > Tepidihabitantaceae > JBDRUL01. Next base: position 827 of record JBDRUL010000144.1, read on the forward strand.
ACCGCAGCAGCGCTGGAACCGGTGAAACTGCTTCTCCCGGAAACAGAGGAAAGGACATTATCGTCAGCGGCACTCCCTGAGATACTTGCAGCCTCAGAAGCAGCAGATGCTGTCGCCATCGGACCGGGCCTCACCGTTCAGCCTGAAGTCCGTTCGCTGACTATCCAGCTCATTCCCCGATTAAACAAACCCCTTGTGATTGATGCCGATGCCATCAACGCACTGGCAACCGCCCCGGACCTGCTCAACCGGCTACCACAGAGAGCGGTTATCACCCCCCACCCTGGCGAGATGGCAAGACTGCTGGGAATCTCTGCTGCTGAAGTCAACCGCCTTCGGGTAGATATCGCCCGCCGTTTTGCTGCCGAACATCGCTGTGTAGTCGTTCTCAAAGGTGCGGCTACAGTAATTGCATCTCCGGACAACCGCGTTTTCGTCAACCCTACAGGCAACAACGGCCTTGGTTCCGGTGGCACGGGCGATGTCCTCACCGGATTTATTACCGGTCTTCTCGCTCAAGGAAGTCCGGAACTGAACGCTGCCATTGCCGCCACATTCCTGCACGGACTTGCCGCCGACCTCGGTGCGACTGAACTAACCCAGTACTGTCTGACCGCTAGCGACCTCCTCGGCTATCTCCCGCGGGCATTCAGCTCGGTAATAGAGACCACCTGATCTAGAGTGCTGCTCCTGCTGCTGTTTCTAACAGTGTACAACCCGGAGTACTGGCAGATCTATCCCTCAATCGAACGCATACACTCGATCACCTTTGGAAGCCGCGAATTGTATATGGGTGTTCCGGGCGGAATATACATTCTTGACCGTGCCTCGCTGCGGCTTCGCCGGACTCTGACGTCTCTCGACGGTTTGCAAGGCGATGTTCAACTCTGTGCATTTCTGCCGGGACGTAACTTGCTCTATGTCAGCACCTCGGGACACCTCTACGAGTATCTGCGGGCGACTGACGTCCTCCTAGAGCTGTCACCGCCGTTCACACAGGTCAAGTCTATCGGCATCACTAGTGAGGTTGCCTGGTTCGATACTGACCGGGGGACCTTCCGCCGCGTGCGCAGTGCCCAGCAGTTTGAGCCAGCCCAACCACCAGCGACTGGCATCAGGTGGTACGGCGAACGGGACACAACCAAACCCTGGGCATATCCAGTCCTTACCCCCCACTACATTGTAGATCGACAGCTCGAACGTTACGACCTCACACATGTCTGGGCTGACCCAGAAGGTCGCCGCCTCTACGCTACAACTCTGGGCTATGGTGTGGCTGTATTCGATCCACACACCGGATTCTTGCACCGCCGGGTAGCGCCCGGTCCCTCGTCGAATCGTATCAACAGAGCCTTTCTTGCCGAGGGCGGGATCTGGTTTTTGGGAGATGACCGTATAGAAACAATCGATTCTCTGGGCAATTGGGAACACACAAGAATCGGTGGCACCCGGTTGATTCCGCTGGGCAGCAACCGGATACTGGCCGCCATATCCAGGCTGCGCTTCCCTTCGCAACTCACTTCACTCATTTCCGACTCAACCGGGCTGTTGCTGAGCAGCAGAGAGGAAATCTACCAGCTGAATCCCAGCGGTGTTCTGGTCTCGCTCGCTGATTTGCTGAATCCAGAATCGGCTATCAGGAGCCTTGGGATCAACGCTATCTGGCGCCACCGTGATTCTCTCTTGATAGGTACCGATAGGGGTCTTTTCCTGTCAACCAGCGACACACTGATGCATCTCGCTGATCCCTTTGGTCGCTTTGACTGGGGGGTCTTCGATATTCTTCAAACATCAGATGGCGACCTCTTTTTTAGCACGCTGGGTGGAATTGTCAAGATGACACAAGCCGATACTTGGGCACATCTTATTCCACCCGGCTACAGCCTGAACATCCCGATCCGACGCCTAGCGAATGGTGGCGACTATGTCTTTTTCAGCTATGGATCAAGCATCGGTGCCTACAACCGCCGCCTCGATTCTTGGCATACACTTCCCCCAGCAAACCAGCTTCCGTGGTCAAACGTCCAGCTACTACATGCCGACAGCAATTCCGTCTGGTTTTCCGCGGTGGGCTTTGTCGGACGCTGCCACTTTCGTTCAGTTCTTCCCTAACTGGTCGGCAGAAACAGTGGCGGCGTCCCTTCGAGAGACGCCGCCATCTGTGGTGAGATAACTACCTTACCAGCGGTTGCCGTTCGGTTCGCTACGGCCCGACCGTTCGGTCCGGGCCTTGGCAACGTTCACGGTGAGCGGTCGTCCATCCAGCTGATAGCCGTTGAGTGCCGCAATAGCGGCAGCCGCAGCCTCGGGCGTAGCCATCTGGACGAATCCGAACCCGCGGGAACGCTCAGTATAGCGGTCCTTCACAATCTCGGCGGATGTAACCTCGCCGTGCTTCGAGAACAGCTCAGTGAGCTGCGCCTCGGTCGCGCTGAAGGGAAGATTCCCCACGAATATGCGCGTTGACATCAGACTAACCTCCGACGTACTTTTTGCTTTGGGTCGCTAGCGGTCTCTACGAAACAGGCCGTTGCCAACGGTCCGGACGCGGACGCAGACTACCGACACAAGCTCCTGACAGGACTTCTCCTTGCGTCTTCTGCCGGCTGCGAAGTCCAATAACAGCCAGCAATTCATCATATAGCCTTGTGTGTGTATGTCAAGTCTTGTTAACGCACTACTTGACTATACCATTCGCTCCGGTGTAATATTCTTTGCTGCGGGGTGGAGCAGCCTGGAAGCTCGTGAGGCTCATAACCTCAAGGTCGCTGGTTCAAATCCAGCCCCCGCTACTGAGAATTTCTCCCCGTACCGGCTCATACGCACTGACGTTCTCTTGAGTAGCTTGACCGATATCGTAATCGAGTTATCTTGAGAACACTACCTAGGAGGAATTTTGGCTAGACACTGTGAAATCTGCGGAAAGGTCGGAGTAGTCGGCAACAGAATCAGCCACGCCCATAACGTGACCAAGCGCAGCTGGGAACCGAACCTTCAGCGAGTCCGCGTCAAGGAAAGCTCTGGTGCGCGACGGGTGTGGGTCTGCACCCGTTGCCTTCGTTCCTCAAAAACACTGAAGGCCTGAAGCTGCTCAACGGCCACCGCTCACTGGTATCAGGGGAGGACAGATGAAGTGTCTCATTACTGGAATCACCGGCTTTGCCGGAAGCCACTTGGCAGAATACCTGCTTGCCCGCGGAGATTGTGAAGTCCACGGCACCGTACGTTGGCGGTCGCGGATGGACAACATCGCCCATATTGCCGACCGGCTCTTTCTCCACCAGTGCGACATCAGAGACTCACTGGCTGTTACTGGCGTAGTACGCCGGGTTCAACCCGACCGTATCTACCACTTGGCTGCCCAGAGCTTCGTTCCCATGTCTTGGGTAGCACCCAGCGAAACCTTGTCAACGAACATACTCGGACAGACCAACCTTTTTGAGGCTGTACGTGCCCATTGCCC
>JBDRUL010000145.1:0-4285 GCA_039801305.1 Caldifarciminota bacterium
ACATAGACATCAGAAGAACCCACGCCGGTCAACTGGATGTGCGGGTTGCGGTTGAGCACCGAGAAGTAGTCGGGAAGTCTAACCTCGGCTCTGCCCGTGGCATCTAGAATGACACTGCCCTCGTAGATGTTACGCATCTCCGGGCCTTCAATGAAGTAGTGGTTGAGGATCCTGCCATAGGGATCAAGCGGATGGTCTATCGTGAAACTGCCGCCAGCTTTGGAAAGAGTGCCACAGCGGAGCTGATTTGATGCAGTTGTGGTCGTACCGTTGAAAGCGGAGGAGTTGGTGTAGCCGGAGGGAACTACCGAACGGTAGTTGGTGGCAAAGCTATAGGGGGCAGCCGAAGTATCATAGACCCCCCCGGCAACCGTGGCAGAATTGCCGCTTGCCGCATTGCTGAGGCCGCCGCCAACCGCAGCACAGATACCGCTCGCTGTGTTGCCCGCACCGCCGCCAACCGTAGCTCGGTCACCGCTCGCCGTGTTGTAGTAGCCGCCGGCAACCGTAGCTTCGCCACCGCTCGCCGTGTTACCCGCGCCGCCGCCAACTGTAGCCCAAATACCGATGCTCCTGTTGATCCAGCCGCCGCCAATCGTAGCACAGATGCCGCTCGCTGTGTTGCCCGCGCCGCCACCAACCGTCGCACAATAGCCGCTTGCGGTGTCGGCATAACCACCGGCTACCGTTGCCCAGGTGTCGTTTGCTGTATTGTAAGAGCCGCCACCAATCACGGCAGCAATACCCCTTGCAGTGTTGAAATACCCACCGCAAACCGTCGCCCCAGGAGAAGTCGCCTTGTTGCCCCGACCGCCGCCAACCGAGCAGAAACCATAGTTCTGTCCGTCTGTTCCGGTAGTGCAGGCAACACCAAGGTTAGTATGAGAGGTGCGAAAATCGCCAAAAAGCATATTGTCTGACCCACCCCGGGCGATGCCCAGTCGTCTGATTGTGTAGAGCACACTGTCCGGCGTGCCCCGCACCCAGGCGTTGTCCGAAGCTCCGCCCAATACGAAATTGGCGGTGTCTGCCCGGGCGGCAAGATAGGCATAGGCAGCACTGACGAGCCGCAGCCGCGGGGCAAGCTCCGCACCACCTTCAACCACCATCCCAAGATACAGACCACCAGCCTGCGGAACCGTGTCAATGTCATCCACCTCACCCAGCAGAACCGAAAACAGCCCACCTCGAGTCATCACCGTCTGTGTCTCACTCCAGAACGGACTGCCACCACTGGGCACGGTGTACAGACGGAAGGTAATCTGGTAGATTGAGTCACGAACTGGTCGTCCGATACTGTCGGTCAGCCTGCCCTGATAGGAGAGCAGCTTCGGAATCGTGATCGCATCGCTGCTCTCAGTAGTATTGGCAACGAGTGGGGAGACAGAACCAGCCTGAGGCAGCAAGCCCGCACCGTCTGCTGCCAACCCAACAACGGACATGAACCCAAGGACGAGATAACAGTATCTAGTCATCCTGAACCTCCTTTGATTACTTACCAGCATAAGGAAGCTGATCGTGCGACCACGATCGGGCGGTCAATGCCGAATGAGCCGCAGGCCCCTGACCGGCTGAAACCACGCCTGCGCTCTGATATCCTGCTGCGCCAGTCTTATCTGGGTGACCTTAACCAGACAGCAGTAACCGTCTGCGGTCAGCACCCCGACAGATGCAGGCACTGCCGTGAGCGCGACAGCACGGTGATACGAAGTATCGCCAGCCGGCGGCAATGGCCCCTGCTCGGTGGTCAATATTGCCAGCCGGCTGTGACGCCAGCGGCCCTGCGGAACCGACCTGCCCGAGTCGAACACCGCTGTGTCAGGGCTTGCCAACGAGTAGACGGGACCCGCAGATCCCGGCTTGAAGTCCGTGCAGTAGCAGTCAACCGAATCGCAGTAGAGCGTGTCGGTCATCGGGAAAGATGATGCGTTGCCCAGTGCTCTGTTCCAGCCGCAACCTGACCGGCCGGAGCCGGAAAGCTCACCAATGGTCACCGCGCCAGTCCGGATCGGCACAGTCGACGCCGTGAGTGTATCTTCATAGACAGTGGCGCCAAATATCGCTGCTATCTTGTAAGTCCCTGTCCAGCCATTCGGATTATGCTCAACCGAAAGCGCCAGTGTCTCTGCCACCACGGTGAATCCCTGCGCGTCGACCGCCTTGAAACTCAGCCGGTAGCGGTTCGGCTCACCCTCGAGCGGTGGAGACCAGAACAGCCGCACCGTTGTGTCACTTGCCGCCTCGATGCCAAAGCCGGTCGGTGGACCACCCGGAACTGATACCACCGTCACCAGCAGCGTATCTGACCAGCCGGTCAGCTGACCACGACTGTCCCGTGCCCGCACCGCAAGCGCATAGAGTCCGATCGAATCAAAGCTATGGCTCTGCCGATACCAGGAGTCAGCCGGCACGGGCCCGTGCCAGTCAGAGACCGTCCCTCCCCAGTCAATCTGATACCACAAACTGTCGTTCTGCGGATGCGACGCCCGGAACCGGTACTCATAGTTCACACCGGTAGTACAGAACGTCGGCCCCTGCGGCTTCTCGGGCAGATTCGGCGGCAGGAGTCGCACCACGACTGCAAAATCGCTGCTCCAGCCCGATTCGGCGAGTCTGGAATCCCTTGCCATCACCCTGATTGTATAGGTACCGCTGTCGGCATAGACGTGCTCGCGTCTGACCGGCTGACCGCTGGCATAAGAGCCTGACCACTCAATTACGGAAGTATCGCCCCAGTTTATCTTGTAGGCGACCTCATCACCTTCCGGATCGGTCGCCGCAACTGTAAAGACCAGCCGCTCACCCGGTCTGCCTGCTGTCGGACCGTTGAGCTCCGGCACCGAAGGCGGCCGGTTCCGCTGACATCCTGCGATCAGCAAACACAGCGCCGCCACTGTGACGCATCTCACCAAATCGCCTCCTCGAGTCTTTCTTGATTTCTACCAAGCCGGCAGAGGATGTCAAGTTCTGCCAAAGAGAAGAAGAACACCCTGCTGCCGTACTCTCAAGACCGGTGGCGAACTGAACCCGAAGTACCCTGACGGCACTGCCCGTCAGGCACGGCCCCTGCGCGCAGAGGGACACCGGGTGATAAAATTGGGTAAGAAGCATCTGGTCGCCGACTACCAGTCCAGACTCGCCCGGCCCTGATAACCCTGTTCGCCCCAAGCCTGATATTAGTTATAACTAATATTGTCATAACAGGCATTTCGCTTCTAAACAAATGATTTTCCGGAAATTATGAAATAATGCCCGCCCCTGACCCTCCCATTCCCCCAGTTGCACCCACAGCAACTTGTCCTCCTGTCAGCAGGGCAGATTCCGCACTGGCAGCGCGGTTCGCTCGCTGCTGAACACTGCCTGCTGGTGCTGCCATAACAGTTCAAGTCGCGACTGACATTGTTGAACCGCTGGTATGAGAGACTGCAGCCACCTGCGCATCCGGGACAAAGCTGTCTCCTGCTCTTCCGTCGGTTTCAGCCCTCATTCAAACAACCGCCCAAGGATTTGCCGTCAGCGCTAATTGTCTCACTACAAACCTTGCCGCTGGCAAGGAAGCAGAAGCGGCCGACTTCCACTTGACAACATCTCGAGCCAGCAATATTCTCAACCGAACTCGGAGGAGGATATGATTCTCACCCGATTTGCAATATGGGCGACTCTTGTCGCTGCGCTCGCTTATGCTGCCGGTCCAGATGTGATCTGGTCAAGCCGGCTTGACTTCGGCGGCGACGACCTGGCCCTGGGCATCGACAGCCGCGACGACATGATCGCGGTTACCGGCTGGTTCACCGACTCTACCAGCACTGCCGGCTGCCTGACTGTCAGATACAACCAGAACGGAGAGACTCTCTGGTCCCGCACCTTTGTCACCGGTTTGGATGACTACGGCTGCGCCACAGCCATTGACAATGAGGGCAACATATACGTCGCCGGTTACTCAACCATTGTGTCTGATCGTCGGCACCCATTCCCAGGACTCTCTGCGGCAGCAGCTTTTCAGGACAACGATGCATTCATTCTCAAATACGATCCTGCAGGCGAACTCAAATGGTCTCGCACCATTACCGGCTGCGCCGCCCTCGGCGTCGCGGTTGACGACTCCGGCAACTGCTTTGTCTCCGGTTTTGACGGCGACATCGCCACGAGTTCAGACCTCTGGTGCGCCAAGTTCTCATCGGTCGGTGAGTCGCTCTGGTCAAGTACTTATGACTTTGGCGAGCAGGAGATCGGCTACCGTGCCTGCCGGCTGCCCGGTCATGGCTTTGCCTGCTGCAACTTTGTC
>JBDRUL010000146.1:0-4284 GCA_039801305.1 Caldifarciminota bacterium
CCCGGGTTCAGGTATCCTGCCAGCAGCACTGCAGCTTCTCTGCCCGCAGCATCGAAGAGCTTTAGCGAGACCCTGCCGGCACAAGGGACAGTAAAGCTCACCAGTAGCTTGGCGCCAGCTGGATTGGGATAGAGTTCCAGCAGCCGGCTGCCGGTTTCTGCGCTCGGGCTTGCAATCCCGGGTACAATTCCGAGCGAATCGGTCTTTATCGCCCAGAACTGGGCATCACCCAGGGTCAGACTGTCCCAGGAGTTGGCGTCCTTCCAGCCGGCAATGAGCAGACCGCCATCAGCAGTGGGCAGCACGGCTGACGGGTCGTCGTTCAACGGCCCACCCCACCATCTTGTCCAGAGTGTATCCCCGGACGCGTTCAGTCTCAGCAGCCACCAGTTGTCATAGCCCATTCCGGGCGGTGTGTAGGTCTGTGAATATGCCGCAAGGTAATAGCCGCCGCGCTCGCTCTCGAACACTGCCGTGCCGCCATCATAGCGCCCGCGGGCTCCATAAGTCCTTGTCCAGACAGTGTCGCCATTCCGGTTCAGCTTCAGCAGCCAGATATCCCGGCTCGGAAAGTTGTCAGTGGCGCTGCGCTGGCCGGTGATTATTGCGCCTTGATCACGGGTTGGCGCTACACAGGCAAAGCTGGTGAGGCTGTCTTCGCGGAATCTGACTACCCTGAGCGTTTCGCCGATTGAGTCGATCAGCAGATACGCGGCAAAACCGATATCTGCCGGCGGCACGGTCAGCTCACCGGTCTTGCTGAAGGTGGTGATCAGATAGTTGTTCTCCTGAAAAGGGATGATGCCGGTGCCCATATCCTCATAGTTCAGATCATATGTCCTTGTCCAGATCGTCTCGCCGTCCGGATTGAGCTTGACCAGCCAGACGTCCTTGCCCCCGCGCTGGGTGCCGAATGACCTGGTGTCACCAAGGAGGAGATAGGTACCGTCCGGATTCTGGATTATCTCATTGAAGTTCTCCTCGTCATTGCCGCCCAGTCTCCGGTCGACGCTGATGCTGCCCTCCAGGTTCAGGCGCAGGAACCAGCCCTGAGCTCCCTCACCTGTCCAGGGGACAAATCTGGTGCCGGCAAGAACGAGCTCACCAGTGCTGTTCAGGATCGCATCCCAGATGTAGTCTTTGGGATTACCGCCAAGCGAGTCGCCCAGCCGCCTTGTCCAGACCGTATCACCATAGGCATTTACCCTTACCACATAGCCGTCGATGTTCCACAAGGGGAAATACATCGGAAAAGTTGAGCCGCAGATTACAAAGCCGGCATCCGGCAGTTCGATTGCTCCGCCCATGGCAAAATCGGCGCGTGCGCGTATGCCATACTCTCTTATCCAGTATTGACTCTGGGCGCTGGCAGGTGAGCCAAGGCACAGCAGAATCAGAGAGAGAAAAGACTTTCTGGCCATTCTCTGTCTATTCCATCAGGGCTGAGTTCCTGGCGGCATCGGTTCTGGGCAAGATGATAAGACTGGCGTCTGTCCGGTCAAGAACAGTCTGGTCAGTTCTGAATCGGAACTGCTATTTCAGGTGGTAACAGACCGGATTGCCGGCAGGGCAGTTCTCCGGGCAGCAGAGGGGGCAACAGGCAGAGCAGCAGGGTCAGTCGCGGCAGGAGCAGGTCTCCGGGCAAAAGACCGGGCAGCTGGCAGGATGGTTGTGCAGGTGAGAGAAGGGGCAGGAGAGGGGGCATACTAGGGAGTGCCAGAGGGGATAAGAGACCCGGCAGAGCCGGGGATGGCAGCAGGGGTCAGGGGCAGGGCAGCAGACCGGGCAGAAGAGAGGGCAGCAGGGGGTGTCACTGGGGGAATAGAAGAGTTGCCCTTTTCCCAGCCGCCTTTTTCCGTAAACAATGGTCAGAGTTTCGGTGAAAGGGGTGAATTTTTTAGGTAAGAGATATTGAAACCGGCTCTCTTCTTCTGTTCCCTGACCTGTTGCGGGGAAGGGCAACCCGTCAGAGTAGACCTGCCGGTTCAGGCCGGGTCGCGGAGTTTGAAAGCCTCCTCGAAGCTGCGAGCGCGGTTGAACTTCTGGCGCAGTCCCTCGTAAGGCGGGAAGGCTCCACCATAGCCGATCACCCGGCGCGCTCTGGCAACCATATCCAGCTGCCGCGCAGTCCAGGCAGGTGCGACATAGGAGTTCTTCTGTCCGGCAGCCAGTGGCTCATACCGCATCGGATAGGCAACAACACCCCAGTCGAGCAGGTCGCGGATACGCTCAAAGAACTCATCTGGCGTATCCTGATAGTTATGGAGCACATAAACGACGATGCGCCGGCCATTGTACCCATACGCCCGTAAGAGCTCTATTGCCCGCTGCAGCGGCGCACGGATGCCGGCACAGTCATAAGCGAGCCGTACAACCGGCACTCTGAACCGGCGCATCTCGGTCAGAACTTCTTCGTTCAGGAGACGGGCATCAAGTCCCTGATTGAAGTCAACCGGTTTGCCCAGCTCAGCCAGCTCCGCGAATATGTCCCGCCAATATGGCGAAGCAAGTATGTTATTGTCCCAGAAGATGATGCGCTTGTGCTGGGGTTGCACCAGCCTGCGGATAGACCTTCGGGCAGTGAACTTCGGCTCCAGCTTTTTGACCGAGCAGAACGGGCAGTTGCGAATGCAGCCGCGGGTGGAGAAGACGATACTGGCATCCCAATCAGGCACCAGCGAATAGTCGGGTCGCAGGTTATCCAGCTTAGGGTCGGTGCCCCGCCTGATCCGGATGCGATTGCCGAACTCCTCACGCAGCTTCTCCGGGCACAGCGTAGCATAGATGCCGCCCACAACGAGCTTCGCCTTCGGGTATTTCTTCAGGTAGTAGCGGATAGTCTCATGCACCGGTTCCCAGGCATAGGTGAAAAGACTGGTGACGTAGACCATGTCCGGGTCATACCCGTCGCCGTTCAGCCCGCTAATCAGCTTGACTCTGTCCCCGCGCAGGCGGTGATAACGTCCAAGCTTCAAAAGTCCGAGCGGCGGATAGGCCGTGTGATACCGCTGGGAGCGGGCAGGTTCAACGAGGAGGACTCTAGACATATTTCCTAATAGCTCGGTAGATATCCTCCCAGCTTTCAACACGGACGACATTAGCCGGCAGTTCTGATCTGAAGCGCTGGAATTCCTCGGGCAAGTCCTCGGCCGGCTGGTTGTAGGGGTGCGAAAGCAGGAACACAACCTCGCAGATGAATGAAAGCTTGACCGCCTTCTCTATGTCGTCTTCTACGAAAAAACGTATCTTCTTCTTACGTGCAACATAGAACCGGTTGTGAAACCGGGTGCGGGGGTCAGCTGAGTAGTCGTTACCCCTGTCAAACACGAGTTTGTACGACACGAAACGTTTGGCCTTCAGCCATTCCCTAGTGATCTGCTGCAAGGGTCGAGTCTGCGCGGGCAGTAACCTCTGCAGCCACCAATCGCGCAAGGACACTGCCTTGCAGGCTTTCAAGAACTCCTTCTTCCTCAACGCAACTTCCGCCCGTGTTTTTCCGACGGGCCACTCTCGATGCGTAAATAGCCAGATTCTTACGGCAAAGCTTCGCCTAATCCGCGAAAGGGTTTCTGCTGAATCGGGTACGACGTCCAAACCGGTCCAGTACTGTGGGTCGTTGAACACTGCGTGTTCCTGCTCTCGTGTGACACCCATGGTGGGATGCTCGTGAACAGGGATACACGTAATCTTCTCCGGTTCGAGTGCTGGGCCTCCCTTCGCAGTGAGCAACTGACAGAAGTGTTCCCGGTGCTGCGTGAGAACTCCGTCGATGTCCACGCCCAGAATGTTGGAGCGCAAGTATAGATGCTCGCGGTATTGAGTGTAAGACCAGTAGGCTACGAAGTGCAGCAGCCCTAGCAGCAACGCCCAAAGACTCTGCATCCAGGAGTAGTGCGTGACAGCAAAGGTGGCGCCGTACGCGTACAGCGTGTTCACCAGTGCGAAGACAGCCACGACGGGCAGAAAGTACGATGTCTCGAAGTAGTGGGGTAAGGCGAAACTACCCGGGAGCACGCGCGTCCGAAGTTGCACTGCAACCTCCAAATCTGATCGATCGTAGAAGTACTTCCTGATCCCGTTGATCACTCGCGCGTAGAGCGCGGTGTCCATGCGTAGGTTGAGTATGTAACAGAACAGGAGAGTGCCTGCCGCTGCCAGCGCGTAGACTACCACCGCAACCGGAATCGGATAGGCATCCACTAGGGCCTTTAGCCTGGAGCCCCCAGAATCAACCTTGAATTGCAGAGCTGCAATAACCCCGTAGAACGGTATCGACATCACCAG
>JBDRUL010000147.1:0-4191 GCA_039801305.1 Caldifarciminota bacterium
GCGGGTAGTCGTGTCAGTCTGGCCGGCAGCGGTGTCAATGCTGCGCGTCCAGCTCTCGACTGTGCGGGTGCCCGGGAAATACATTCGGTCGAAGTTCACCCCTAGGGTAGCAGTCGCTATCCCACTGCGCAGGTTGAGCAGCAGATTACCGCCATAGCGCTCGGGTAATCCGCCAGTCAGGTTCAGCATCCCTGCCAGACCCTGCTGGCGCCGTTTCTTCAGAATGACATTTATTATTCCAGCGATCCCTTCGGGATCGTACTTGGCAGAGGGATTGGTGATTATCTCGATATTCTCAATTGTGCTGGCGGGTATCTGTTGCAGCGCCTCGCTGCCTTCGAGCAGAGTGGGACGGCCATCGATCAGGACAGTGAAGTTGCTGCTGCCCCGGAGGGTGACGTTGTTTTCGGCGTCCACCTTTATGCCGGGGGTGTTCTCCAGCGCATCGACCGCGGTGCCGCTCTGGACTGAGGGGTTCTGGGCAACGTTGACTATCTTCTTGTCTATTCTGAACTCGAGCCGTGGTCGTTCCGCGGTTACTTCAGTGCCTTCGACTGCGACCGCGCGCTGCTGGAGCTTGATCAGTCCCAGGTCACGGCTCTCACCCGGACTCAACCTGACCTCGTCGCTCGACCAGGTACGATAGCCGATGAACGATACCTCAACGCGGTATCTGCCGGGTCGCAGGCCGGTAAGTACGAAACTGCCGTCGGCGCGCGTGACGGTGCCGGTTGTCGCGGCACTGTCTCGCTGGCGATAGAGAACCACGTTAGCATACTCGACGGGGACGTTCAGTTCCGAGTCCTCGACACGTCCGGTGATAGTGGCAGGTGGGGCGTTCGGTAGCGGCGGACGCATACCGGGGTCAGGCTGCGCCAGAGCGAACGAAGTGGCCGAGATAAACAGAGACAAAAGGGTACGGATGTGTGTCTTCATGGTTATATATTAGACACCTGAAAGTGCTTATCGCTGCGGTCGACTTGACCGGCCTGCTGCCTTGACTTGTGCCGAACCCGGGCTAGATTTCAGGCGCTATGAAGATTCACGAGTATCAGGCTAAGGAGATTTTTGCAGCGTTCGGAATACCGGTGCCGCGCGAACGGGTTGCTGCCAGTCCGGCTGAGGCGGTCGCCTTTGCGCGTGAGGTCGGGTTGCCGGTTGTAATCAAGGCACAGGTGCTGGTCGGCGGCAGGGGAAAGGCGGGCGGGGTCAAGCGGGCTCAGACCCTGGAGGAAGTGGAGAAGGTCGCCGGCGAGATACTAAAGATGTCGATCAAGGGGCTGCCGGTCAGACGGGTGCTGGTCTCAGAATGCGTTGATATCCGCAGTGAGACCTATGTGGGGATCACGATCGATCGCAGCCTGCGCTGGCCGGTGCTGATGGCTTCGGCTGCTGGTGGCGTCGAGATTGAGGAGGTGGCTCGCACCAGCCCGGAGAAGATTCACCGGGTGGCAATCGACCCGCTGGTCGGACTCCTGCCCTTTCAGGCGCGCAATGCCGGTTTTGAGCTGTTCCGCGAGCCGGCTCAGGCAAGAGCCTTCGCCGACATCGCCCAGAAGCTCTACCGGATCTTTGTCCAGCGCGACTGCTCGCTCATAGAGATAAATCCGCTGGTCACGCTTGCTGACGGCTCGCTGAAGGCACTGGATGCCAAGATCAACTTCGACGATAATGCGCTCTTCCGTCATCCAGAGAACGAGGCGCTGCGGGATACGGCTGCTGAAGATCAGAGTGAGCTTCAAGCCAAGGAGGCAGGGCTCTCCTATGTGAAACTCTCTGGGAATGTCGGTTGCATTGTAAACGGTGCCGGACTGGCAATGGCGACAATGGATATGATCAAGAACCATGGCGGCGAGCCCGCGAATTTTCTCGATGTCGGCGGGTCGTCATCACCGGAGAAGATGCTGACCGCGATGCGCATCATCCTTTCTGACCCGAATGTGAAGGCGATTCTGGTCAACATCTTCGGCGGTATCACCCGTTGTGATGACATCGCCAATGGACTGCTGCAGGCAACAAAAGAGGCAGATATCCGGGTGCCTCTGGTCGCACGGCTCACCGGTACCAATGCGGACAAGGCAGCAGAGTTGCTCAAAGGCAGTCCGGTTGTGACCGCTGCGACAATGGCTGAGGCAGTTGAGAAGGCGGTGGCGCTTGCCGGAGGTGCAGAGTGAGTATTCTTGTTGATCGGGCAACCAGACTGATAGTTCAGGGAATTACCGGCAGAGATGGAGCCTTCCATGCCCGGATGATGGCTGAGTATGGCACACAGGTTGTTGCCGGCGTGACTCCGGGCAAAGCCGGGCAGCAGGTTGAAGGCATTCCGGTCTTTGACTCGGTGGAGAAGGCGGTGGCGGCGACTGGTGGCAATACCTCGATCATCTTTGTACCGGCACCGTTTGCCGCGGACGCAATATTCGAAGCCGCGGCTGCCGGTGTGAAGCTCATCGTGGCGGTGACCGAGGGCATTCCCACGCTCGATGCGGTCAGGGCACTGGAGTATGCCCGGTTGCTGGGCGTCAGGGTGCTGGGACCGAACTGCCCGGGCGCTATCTCTCCGGGCAAGGGAAAAGTCGGAATACTGCCCACCGCCAGCTTCCGACCCGGCTGTATTGGCGTGGTCTCAAGATCAGGCACGCTAACCTATGAGATTGCGGCAAACACCCGCAAGTTCGGCCATTCAACCGTGGTGGGCATCGGCGGCGATCCGGTCGTCGGCACCACCTTTATTGACTGCCTGCAGCTGTTCAACGATGATCCGGAGACAAGGGCAATTGTGATTGTGGGTGAGATTGGCGGCACTGACGAAGAACGCGCTGCGCAGTGGGTGAAAGAGAACTGCCAGAAGCCGGTCTTCGGCTTCATTGCCGGTCACACGGCGCCAGCAGACAAGCGGATGGGTCATGCCGGCGCGATCATCTCTGGCGGAACAGGAACAGCTGAAGAGAAGGTCAAGGCTTTTCAGGCGGCTGGTATCACGGTCGTCTACGAGCCCCAGCGCCTGCCTGACCTGATCAGAGAGAGGCTGTAACACAGCCGGCAGCCGGTCTCAGGCGGCACTGGCATCGGTCTCAATTATACCTATAAGGCTAACGGACGGGCAGTATCAGTTAGCGGCGTAAGTCTCGAAACAGCACAGTTTAGGTTCATTTTCAAGTTTTGCCGGGGGATTGTCCCGGGGATGGTACTGGCAGCGGATTGCCTGCTGGTCTTCGGACTCGAGCGCCGGCCGGTTTGAGCGGTGCTTCCGGTTACGATGTCCACCATGCAGCCGACTGTGATGCGGCACTGCCCGCCGGTCTTGGGCTGTTCAGTGGCGTGCTGGCAGGCGAATGGTATTCTGGCAGCCGCGGTATGTGCATGCCCGTCTGGCATGATGTGGCGAATCCCGGTTTGGTTTCTGTCTGACGTCCTCACCGGAGTGCAGATGCAGGTGCGTCGCAGGTTGCTCTAGCGCAGCCGGAGGGCACGGCTGAGCAGGGTGGAGGCAGAGTTTGAGGGCGCGTGAGTGCGGCTGAATCTATCTTCTAGAGTTGTCCTGACGATGGAGCTTGACGACCCAGCAGTCTCTGTCGCCATGCTGTCCCGTGACGTCGCCGTCACGGGAGCGGGTGTATCCTGCTACGACATAACCCTGGTCAGGGGTCGGCTGGATGGAATTTGCCAGATCTACGTCACTGCCGCCGAGGCAGCGTTGCCACTGGATATGGCCGTTGGCAGAGAGCTTGACGACCCAGCAGTCTACCCCGCCATGCTGTCCGGTGACGTCGCCGTTGCGGGAACAGGTTCCTCCTGCCACGACATAGCCCTGGTCAGGGGTCGGCTGGATGGAATATGCCGCATCATAGTCACTGCCGCCGAGGCAGCGTTGCCACTGGATATCGCCGTTGGCAGAGAGCTTGACGACCCAGCAGTCTCTGTTGCCATGCTGTCCAGTGACGTCGCCGTCCTTGGAACGGGTTCCTCCTGCCACGACATAACCCTGGTCAGGGGTTGGCTGGATGGAAAGTGCCACGTCATCGTCACTGCCGCCGAGGCAGCGTTGCCATACATAGGATGGTCGAGTCTGAGAGCAGCCAGGCAGGGTGATTGCCAGAAGGACTGTTGCCGCAGCGGTGAGTGCGATTCTGCTTGGAGTAGCGAGTGCACGCATCTTGCCTCCTTATCTGTTGCTGGTGTGCCTGAACAGAT
>JBDRUL010000148.1:0-4190 GCA_039801305.1 Caldifarciminota bacterium
AACAGCCCTTCATCTGCCGTCGTTTCTCCTAATGCTGGGCCTGAGCATCGGCTACTTCTCTTTCGGCACGTTTCCGGTGGTGCAGAAGGTCTTCAGCTGAGTCCAGCCGGTGGTGGCGGGAATTCTTGTCTGGGCGACATGGTGCATTGGCCGTGCCAATATCAAAGGCGCTAGACCAGCCCTTATCGGAGTGGCTGCAGCGGTGGCGCTGTTTTTGAAGGCAGATGCGCTGCTGGTGCTGCTCGGCTGCGGTCTGCTGGGAATTCTGCTCTCTGGACATTTACGTGCTCTCGTCCACAGGGGCGCAGGTATGCTGGCTGCTGTCGGACTCTGGCTGGGCAGTGGGACTGTTCAGACCGCTCTGCCCCGGGCACTGGAGCTGAGCCTTGTTTTTCTCAAGGTCGGTACGGTCATTTTCGGTGGCGGATTTGGGGCCATTCCATTCCTGCAGCAGGAGGTTGTTACCGCCCGTGGGTGGCTGAGTGCCAGGGAGTTTATTGACTGTGTGGCACTGGGACAGCTGACCCCGGGGCCGGTAGCGATAATGTCAGCCTTTATCGGCTACAAGGTTTCCGGTCTGCCCGGCGCAGTGCTGGCGACGCTGGGAACGTTTCTGCCTTCGACGTTCATGCTCATCGGGTTGATACGGGTGTATCAGCGTGTCAGCAGAAACCCCCTGGTAACCAGCTTCCTGAGCGGAGTGATGCCGGCAGTCACCGGCATGCTGCTTTCAGCCGCCTTCTCAGTGGGAAAGGTCTCGATAACCGGTATCCTGCCAGCATTGATGATGTTACTGTCGCTGGCTCTGTTAGTGCGGTTCCGGGTCGATCCGATCTGGGTGATTGCCGGCGGAGCGCTGATCGGGCTCTTGGCGTCCTGACAGCTCGTTTTGAGGCTTGTTTCAGAGGCTTAACTCGTTACGAAACCAAATGTTAGCGTGTTGATTGCGTCCAGTTCTGCTTTTGGGGGGATATGCGGTTCTTATTCCCGGGTTAATGGGGGAGTGATTCCCCGATTCATATGTCGTATTGCTCTCCGAGCGGGATGTCACGGCGATGCGACAACTGGGGTATTTCGCGCCAGAAAGAATGGCAAGGTAGGGGTGTATGAGTCATTGGTAGGGCAAGATCGGCCGAACCACCGTACACCTGAATCTGAGAAAGTTGCGGCCTAACACTGGTGCAGTCCAGACAGTTGACAGAAGTAAGCTCTTGGCTACACTCTGTGAGCCTAGCCCGGGATTCAATTTCCAAGAAAGGAGTTAATAATGGCAAAGAAGAAGGTGGCGCGTAAAGCCATCAAGAGGCCGGCAAAGACAAAGACCAAGAAGGCAGTGAAGAAGACGCCGAGGAAGGTCGCAAGAAAGCTGGCACCGGTGATCAAGCCGGGTAAGGCCGGCAAGGCAGCTGATCTGGCTGGTCCCGGAGTCAGCACCTACGAAGAGGTAGAGAAGATTCTGCCCACCGACTATCGCTCGATCCTCGACAATATGGAGACACAGAAGGCTATCTACGCAGTCAAGCGATACGTCGAGGAGGGATTGGCAAGAGAGCTGAATCTGCAGATGGTGCAGGTGCCGCTGATCGTCGAACGCGAGAGCGGGATGAACGACAACCTTGACCGCGACGGTTCGCGCACACCGGTGGAGTTCCCCTGCGGTCTGGGAATATCTCCGCGCATCAACGCCCAGATTGTGCAGGCGGCGACAAAATGGAAGAGGTGGGCACTGAAGCAGTTCGGCTGCAAGGTGGGCGAGGGAATCAACACCGACATGCGTGCGGTGCGCAAGGACTACTTCCTTGACCACGACCACAGCTCCTATGTCGACCAGTGGGACTGGGAAAAGGTGATCACGCCGGAGCAGCGTAACCTTGAGTTTCTCAAGGACACTGTGCGCCGGATCTGGAAGGTGATCACCGGTGCCGAGGAGTATGTTCAGGAGCTTTATCCGCAGTTGAAGGATCCGCGTTATCCCAACCTGCCCAAGGAGATCACCTTCATTCACGCCGAAGAGATACTTGAGCGCTATCCTGATCTGCCGCGCAAGCAGCGGGAGACAAGGATTCTGAACGACTACTCGCCCGCAGTATTCATCATCGGCATCGGCTGGGTCCTCAAGGATGGCTATCCGCATGAGATGCGTGCTGCGGACTACGACGACTGGGTGACTCCCACATCGCAGTGGACCGGCAAGGATACCCATGGGCTCAACGGTGACATTCTGGTCTGGAACCATGTCACCAAGCGGCGCCATGAGCTCTCGTCGATGGGAATCCGGGTGACAAAAGAGACGCTCGTTGAGCAGCTGCGGCTTTCTGGACAGCTTGACCGGCTGAAGCTGCCCTATCACCGGATGATAATGAACGACGAGATCCCGCTGTCGATTGGCGGCGGTATCGGTCAGGGTAGGCTGCAGATGCTGCTCTTGCGCAAGGCGCATCTGGGCGAGGTCACGGTTACCGTCTGGCCGAAGCAGCTGCATGAGATCTGCGAGAAGCACAACATATTTGTGCTCAAGTAGCAGATTATTTCTCTTCGCTCCAGGGGGCGGCGAGAGCCGCCCCCTGAGTTTTTCAGGTCTGCCGGCTGAAACGAGACGGTTGGAAACTTGTTCTTGCATCGCCCTGGCGCTTGGCTATACTGCTAAAACCGGTGTCCAGATCCGCAGAGACTAGGCCGGATTTCCCAAGGAGGACAAAGTGAAGATTTTCATCGATTCAGCGGACATAAAGGAGATCAGAGAGGTCGCCAGCTGGGGAATCCTTGACGGCTGCACGACCAACCCGTCGCTGGTTGCTAAGACGGGCAGGCCACTCCGAGACTGCGTCAGAGAGATTCTGGAGGTTGTCAACGGCCCCGTCTCAGTCGAGGCGATTTCGGCTGACGCGGAGGGGATGGTGAAGGAGTCGGTGGAATGGGCGAGCCTCGACCGGCAGAAGGTGACAATTAAGATTCCGATGGGTGTTGAGGGGCTGAAGGCAGTAGCAGAGTTGTCCCGGCACAACATCAAGACGAATATGACGCTGGTTTTTTCTACCAATCAGGCGTTGCTGGCAGCGAGAGCAGGTGCCACGTTCATAAGTCCGTTCGTAGGTAGACTGGACGACATATCCCATGATGGTATGGAGCTGATCCGTGATATCGTGGCGATATTTGACTACTACGGGCTGAACTCACAGGTGATCGCCGCGAGCATCCGGCATCCTCTGCATGTGATCGAGTCTGCAAGGGCAGGTGCGCACATCGCCACAGTACCTTTCGATGTACTGCAGAAGATGGTCAGGCATCCACTGACCGATGCCGGAATAAAGAAGTTCTACGAAGACTATCAGCGTATTCCGAGGCAGGCGTGAGTTTTTCTTCTCGACAGGGGGTGAGATGCCGTTAGTCGATTCGAGGACTGGTCAGGTGAGGAAGACCTATTCTCTTGCCGAGCTTGTTCAGGCGGCGAACGTGATGAGGGGATATAACCTGATTGCGTTGTGTGCGGCCGGATCAGGCCATGCAGGCGGAACGATGTCGATTATGGACATTACCGCGGCGCTCTATCTCCATGTGCTGCGGCATGACCCGGAGAACCCTCAGTGGGAAGAGCGCGACCGGGTTATCTGGTCAACCGGTCACAAGGCACCTTCGCTCTACATTGGTCTCGGGATGGCGGGTTACTTCCCGATAGATGATGTGGTCAGGCTGCGCAAGCTCTACGCTCCGTATCAGGGCCACCCCCACTGGTTGAAGCTGCCCGGTGTTGAAATCTCTTCAGGGTCTCTTGGGCAGGGGCTTTCGGTTGCCGTAGGCATCGCCAAGGCAGCGCTGCTTGACCGCCGAGCCTACCGAGTGTATTCGCTGAACGGCGATGGCGAGCAGCAGGAAGGCCAGATCTGGGAAGCGGTGATGGAAGCTGGTGCCTGGAAGCTTGACAATCTCTGCTGCGTCATTGACCGCAACCGGCTCCAGATCGACGGCTGGGTAAAGGACGTGATGAACATCGAGCCGATAGTCGACAAGTACCGCGCCTTCGGCTGGAATACTATTGAGATCGACGGTCACAACATGCAGCAGATTCTTCAGGCTTTTGAGAAAGCTGCCCGTACCAAGGGGCAGCCCACGGCAATAATTGCGAACACCATAAAGGGCAAGGGTGTCTCCTTCATGGAGAATGTTGCCGGCTGGCACGGTAAGGCACCAAG
>JBDRUL010000149.1:0-1034 GCA_039801305.1 Caldifarciminota bacterium
CGCTAACACTAGGCAGGCTGACCGGGTTAGGGTCGGAACCAAGCAACACTTGCCCAGCCGGGTTAACAGCCACTGGTAGCACATTCTCACTCCTGATTCTGACCTCCGACCCTTTCTCCGGCAGGACTACCTTCAAGCCCTTCTCTCTCCCGAAAATACTGGTCGTCATGAAGAAGATAATGATCAGAAAAGCAATGTCTCCAGTGGAAGCCGTTGGAATCTCCGGCGCGGATTTCGTCTTCAAACCACGCCTCAGTCGCAGAGCCATACTACGTCCGTTTCTTAGCTGCCAGATAGTCGATGAGTTCAGCGGAGGCTGTCTCCATCTGGCGAAGATACCCGTTGACAATCATTGAGAAAAGTATATGCATGAGAGCCAGCGGAGCAGCAATCATCAGGCCCCATTTTGTCGTGATCAGCGCCTCTGAAATACCGGTAGATACGACAATAGGGTCAACCTCACCAACCGCAGCTACTGCCTTGAAAGCGCTGATCATTCCGGTAACGGTGCCCAGAAAACCGAAGAAAGGAGCAACCGTAGTGATACCCGCTATCAAAGGCATGAACCGATCAAGAAATCCTAGCTCGGTTGCCCCTGCCTGTACAACCGCATTCTCGATGGATGATCGGTCTTGACCCGCCTTTTCCAGAGCCGCTCCTAGCACCTTTGCCACCGGGCTCTTTGTCCTTGAACACAGGGCAACCCCTGCCGCAACTCCATCCTTTTCGATCACCGCTATCAGCCGCTTTACGAATCCACGTGTCCCGCCGGTCCTAAGAACCAGCGTAATTACACGTTCGATCACAAACGTCAGACCGGCAACCGCACAGGCCAGCAGGAACCACATGATTCCACCGCCAGCTCTGAATTCGTCCAACATCAGAATCCTCCTTGATACATAATATTAGGCTACGCCCATACTAATATCCACCGTGCAGAGTAACCTAATCTAACCAAAACCCCCTGTTTGTCAAGCAAGTAGACATTGGTCCTGCTGCTTGACAAACCCGAGTCTCTTTAGAAAACTCCTGCT
>JBDRUL010000149.1:1044-4186 GCA_039801305.1 Caldifarciminota bacterium
CTGGATGCAGGAAAGGCTGCTGGTTGCTGTCTGCGTAATCGTCTTGTTTTCGTTCGCTGCGGCTTCTGCTGTGTTTCCCATTACTTCTGGAGACGTCTGGTGGCACATCGCCACCGGAAACTACATACTCACCCACAAGTCCGTACCCAAGTATGACGTATTCTCTTTCAGTTCAACAGGTAATCGATGGGTGACTCACGAGTGGCTTTTCGAAGTGCTTATTGCACTGCTCTTTCGCTTTGGGGGTACCAACGCGCTGATTCTTCTCAACACGGCCCTGGTACTCGCGACGCTGACGATGCTGCTTGCTACGTTACGACGGTCGAAGGTAGACATGATTCTGGCGTTACCTCTCTTGATGATTTCTATACCGCTGCTCACGTTCCGGGCTTTCGTCCGCCCACACGTCACCACCGAAACACTCTTCGCCCTGTACGTATTCGTCTTGTTCTGCATTATTACGACAGGCAACAACAGCAAGTTCAGTTGGCTTTGGCTCCTAGTGCCTGTACAGCTATTCTGGACGAACCTGCACTCGGGCGCCATATTCGGTCCTATGCTATTTATGACTGCTGGTGTATTTGCGCTCTTTGTTCCTTCCATTAGCCGAAACTGCAACGAAAGCAAACTGAGTATACCTATTCGGTTGCTCGCCTTTGGCGGCACCCTCGCAGGAATCAGCCTAATTAACCCAAACGGCTGGCAGTCTCTTGCTTACCCTTTCTTTCTCACAAGGTCGCGCACCTTTACTTCAGCCATAACCGAACTCTGGTCTCCCCTGACCAAGCAGTATTGGGGCTCTGACTTCCTCATCTGTTTCCTCCTCATACTTTCTCTCGGACTAGTCTCGTTGTTTCGAAACCGTAGACGCAATCTGGTCTTCATGTTTCTTTTCGGCATCGCCACTGTTGCGGCATGCCTAGCTCTCCGCAATATCCCCTTGTTCACAATCCTCGCCATTCCGATCACGGGGTTTCATCTCAACCCTATTGTCGGGTTTCAACTCAAACACAAGCTACGTCTCCCCGTTTTGTGGCTGGCTACTCTGGTCGGCACCTTACTGCTTGCTCGCACCCTTATGGTGGGAACGAAATTGCCGAACGGATTCCGCAAAACAGGTTTGGGAATCGACAAACGGTCTTTCCCAATTGGAGCCGCCGATTTCATTGCCGACAACCATCACGGAGGCAACATTTTCAATACCATGGAACACGGGGGATACCTGTTATGGCGTCTGTTTCCGAGATTCCGTGTGTATGTAGACGGTCGGCTGGATGTATACGGCGCCAGCCTGTTCGAGAAATACCGGCAGGCGCTGTGGTCAGGATCTCAGTTCGACAGCATCGTCGACGAACACAGCGTTGACTGCGTTCTCCTGGCCAATCCACCCTCACTTGACACCAAGACTGAACTTTACCTGGGTAGAACCCTGGCTCTTCGCCCCGACTGGTCGCTCGTCTATTGGGATGACAATTCACTTGTCTATTTTCGTCACACCGAACCTAACCGCAGTGCTATCGAGAAACACCGCTTCTCCGCAATCATTCCGGTACTGCTGTGGCCAAATTTTCCAATCTCCGACACCAGTCTGCTCTTAAGAGAAGCGCTTCGCTCGGTATCGGCAGCACCGAGCTCAAGTAAGGCGCACGTCGTGCTTGGCTTTGCCCTGTTATGGTCAGGACGATGGCACGAGGCAGCTCAAGAGTTTGAACGTGCTTTGGCTATTGACCCCGCGAATATCGCAGCAGTACAGGGACGAGCTATGGTTGCTGCATACGGTGGCAATCTCGACAGTACAGTAGCCGCCCTCAAACATCTGAGCCGCCTGGCACCGCGGGAACCACTGGTGCACTACAACCTTGGCTACGCTCTGTTGCAGCGCGGTGAAAGCACGGCAGCACGCCGGGAGTTTGAATTAGCCTTGCGTATTGACATCAAGATAGTCCCTGCCCACAATGCGTTGGCAGAACTTGCTCTGGCAGAAGGGGACACTGCTCGAGCGATCGAACACACTTATGAAGTTCTGCGTCTCAATCCTCACAACCCCTATGCCGTCTCACGCCTCCGCCGGCTCCGCGGTCTCCGCTATCCGAGTCGTTGACATCACCGCTTACCGCTTTATCATCTACCTTAGGGGAACAAGTCAGCCTTGCTAACCACTATCCTGCTCACTATAGCCCTGCCAGTCGGTCGTATTGATACACGCGTCCGTGAGTTTTTGCTCCCAAATGGACTGCTCTGCATAACCTATGTCGACTCGAGTGCGCCGGTGGTTTCGGTCAGCGCCTACTATCGGATTGGCTCGTACCATGACCTCCCGGGAAAGACTGGTCTCTCGCACATGCTTGAGCACATGACTTTCAAGCGTACTGACATCTACCGGCCAGGGGACTTCGACCGAATACTGGATTCGGTCGGTGCCAACAACAATGGTTTCACTTCTACCTTTTACACCGGCTATTACGAGGAGTTCTCATCAGACCGCTGGGAGCTCGGTCTAAAGCTGGAGGCGGCCCGAATGTCCCGGTGCCAATTCCTTGAATCAGACTTCAGAAGCGAACACCAGGTTGTAGCAGAGGAACGGCGACTTCAGGACAATCGGCCCACCTCGGTTTTCTGGGAGCGTCTCGACGCTGTCGTTTTTCTCGCCAATCCTCAAAGAAACCCGACAATTGGGTGGCCTGACGACGTTGCCCGATTCACTGTCGAAGATGTCCGCGACTGGTATCACCGGTACTACAATCCTGCAAACGCTATTCTCGTGGTAGCAGGTCTCATCGATCCGCAGAACGTCAAGAACAAAATAGAGAAATGCTTCGGCCGTATTAGGGGCAAACAGACCCCACTCTTCGACGCTTACTCGCTGGAACCCGAACAATTCGGTGAGCGCCGTATAACTATACAGCAGCGAGTCTCTCAACCAATGCTAGTGATAGCGTTCCATTCTCCTGGCTTTCGCGATTCCACGGAAATTGTTGGTGATGTGGTCGCCGCCGTCCTCGGTCGTGGCCGACTCTCGCGTCTGTACAGACGCCTCGTGACAGATAGAGGCCTATGTACTTGGACGTCTTGCTGGAATTCCGTCCAACGCGATCCCGGGGCTATCTACATCGCTGCTCAAGCAAAGATAGTCTCTGACATT
>JBDRUL010000150.1:0-4185 GCA_039801305.1 Caldifarciminota bacterium
AGCACAGCGTATTCCGGCACTCTATGATTCTTCGACTGCCGCCGATTTCTATTGTTACATAATATCAGGTCTCTCCTGGCTTTGTCGGCAGCTAGGACTCGGCGGCGTGGTGCTCCTCATTGACGAAGCCGAGACGGTTACCCATATATGGGACATTCTATATCTCACCAGAGGTATGGCTTTTCTTGACGGGCTGGTGCGTACAGCATATGGAGACCCGGAACTGCGGAGAGTGAATTCGCTGATGGTACATAATCGAGTCAGAACTGTCCCATACCTGTACCGTCAGCCGTTCTTGCTAATCTTTCTGGCGACCACCCCTGCTCCCAATGAGTATGCCTACATCAGACTGATGAACCGTGTACAGAGTCGAATCGAGCTGAAGCCACTTACAGACGCTGCACTGGAAGAGGCATTCCGGACCATGGTGGTTATCTATGAGCGTGCCTATCCTGGTTTCCAGCTGTCAGAGTCCGTAAGAAAGGATATCCTGTATAGTGCAGCAGGTCGCAACAGTGAGGGAATGAGGTCTTTTGTCAAGTTTTGCGTCGAGGCGTTCGACGTAATCAGACTACGTACAGTATATTCATAGTATGCGTCGCCTACTCGTCGTTACCTACTACGCGCCACCATTGGGTCTCAGTGGTGTTATGCGAGTTACAAAGCTGTGCAAATTTCTTCCGGAGTTTGGTTGGCGTCCATTGTTACTAACAGTTAAGCCAGTTGCCTACAGGGGATACGACGAGAATCTGCTTCAGGACCTTAGGGAAGCCCGTGTTTTCCGTACTGAGAGTTTCGACCCGAACCGGCTGTACCACCTGCTGCGTTCCCGAGGTCGGCGTCAGCATCCCGTACTCAGAAATGGGGTTGATCACTTGGCACGTCTTCTAAACTCTATAGCATTCCCCGATGCGAAGATCGGCTGGTTTCCTTTTGCGTCGGTAGCTGGGAGACACATAATCGACCGCGAGAAGCCGGCAGCAGTGTTTGCTACGGCGCCTCCTTTCACCTCGCTGCTCTTAGGAGTCAGGCTGAAGGCCCATGGTCACATTCCTCTCGTGCTGGATTTCCGCGACCCGTGGCCGTCCGGCTTTCGCCCGCCGCCGCGTTGGCAACGCTCAGCGCTCCGAGATCTACGCCGTCGTCTGATGGAGAAGGCTGACCTTGTTCTGGCTGTAAATGAAGGAACGGCTAAGGCCATTGGAGGTGCTGTCGTTTTACCGAACGGGTTTGACCCGGATGACTTTCAATCGAACGTGGAACCACTGCCCGGCTTAAGTATAGTTCATGTCGGAAATGTTTTCGGGGACAGTGGACAGATACTGTCTTTCGTGCGTGCGCTTGAGCAGGTCCCTCAAGCAAGGCTCTATATGGTCGGCGGAGTTGATGTGAAAACTCGCCAGCAACTTCGGAATAACAAGCAAGTTGTGATGCTGGGCGTCTTGCCGCACGGGCAGGCCTGTGCAATGTGTAAGGCTGGCAGTGTACTCTTGTATGTTGGCAAGACAGGGCAACCTGTTGGACTGAAGCTATATGAGTATCTGGGTGCCGGTCGGCCGATACTGGTCTGGGGCGATGGTAACGAGGAAGCGGTTGCAATTGTGCGTAGTGTTGGTGCTGGCGTTGATTGTGGCACCAACGAAGGACTGGTCCGAGAGTTTCTCACCGGCCGTTCTCTTGCTGAGGTTGATTACTCTCAGCATACTAGCCCTTTCAACCGGCGCCTGCAGGCTCGCTGGCTAGCAGAAAGACTTGAGTCGCTTGTAGTGGCCAGTTAGTGTAACCGGCGCATATACCATAGCAGCACTCTTACCAACGCGGAAACTTCAAGAGCCGGGAGCAGAATGACGGCCTTAAGTGGGAACAGACCGGACGTATCATGTTTTTGGAGATACCGGAAAAGAGAGCGATGGGTCTGCCATATCATCTTAGCTTTCGCTTGGCTGGTACTAGCTCCTCGGCGGTGTACAACGCGTGCCTGAGGCAGATAGATAGTTTTCCAGCCAGCCTTGAGCATACGGGCGGACAGGTCTACGTCATTGTAGAATATCGAGAAACGTTCATCAAAGCCTGAGAGTGCCTGCAAAATTTGGCGGCGTACTAGGAGGCATGATGACATCGGCTGTTCTATTTCAGCCGGTTTGCCGTAGTCGAACCAACGGAGCCGCCAGCGGCCAATGGAACGGCAACTGGGGAACAGTCGGGGCAAGCCGGTAATTTCCCACAGACAGGAGCTCACCGTGGGTAACGAGCGTACTGAATGCTGGGTGGAGCCGTCGCTATTCAGTAAGCGGGGCGCTACTGCTCCGACATGAGGGTGATCGTCTAGAAATCTTGACATGATATCAACCGCAGATGGCTCAAGTATTGTGTCGGGGTTAAGAAGCAGTACATATTCGCCTCGTGAGCAAAGAATTCCCTGATTGCAGGCTCGGGCATATCCAAGGTTGCAATCGTTAAGGATCAAGGTAGTGCCGCTGTAGCTCCTGAGCAGTTGTCGGGTGGAGTCGGTTGAGGCGTTGTCGACGACGATGATTTCGAACTTGTAGGAGCAGGAGATGGAATTCAGACAGTTGCGGATGTCGGCTTCATTATTCCAGGTTACGATGACAATGGATATTTTCAAACGCTGCAGCGGTTTCGGTAGTATTCGAGCAAATCAGACAGCGTCTGCTGAAAGGGAATTTCTGGCTTCCAGCCGGTAACTGCGGCAAACTTAGATGGGTCACCTGTAAGCAATGGGATGTCTCGAGAACGGAATTCCTTTGGCGATGGACGTACAGTGATTGGACAACGCGCAAGAGAACAAAGATATTCAACAGCCTCCTTAAGAAGCACAGGCTGCCCAGACGTGACGTTGTACACTTCACCTGACACGCATTTCTCAAGTGCAAGAGAATAGGCACGTACGATGTCGCGGACATCGGTGTAGTCACGCCTGATTTCGAGGTCGCCCATTTCGATTAGTGGTTGCTGCCTGCCTGCTTCAGCACTGGCGATACCACAGGCAACTTTGGGAAAAACAAAGGTGGGTAACTGGCCAGGGCCGGTATGGCTGAATGGTCTCAGGATCACCACATCCATCTGATACGCCCGGTGGTAGAACCATCCGGCTTCTTCAGCCATCACCTTAGAAAGGGCGTAGGGGCTAAGCGGCTGAAGTGGCTGGTTTTCGGTCAGGGGTTTGCCAACATTCGAGCGTCCATAAACGTCGGCCGAGCTAATGAGCAAGACACGTGTCGCTAAACTGAGCTGACGTATCGCTTCTAGTAGTTTGACAGTTCCTAGAGCATTCACCTCATAGGTGCGCAGAGCATTGGTTTCAGAGGCAGCAACCGAGGTGATGCCAGCGAGATGAATCACCGCATCGGGCTGGATTCTTTCAACAAGTGACTGTGTTTGTTCAAGATTGCAGATATCCCCCTGATGCAACTCGGCAGATAATGGTGTGGTGGGTGCTGCATGGTGCAGCCCGACTACATGGTAGCCAGCGGCTGAGAGGTGCTGCGCTAGATGGCTGCCAACAAACCCCTCAATGCCGGTAACCAGTATTTTTTTCATACACGGCTACGCCAGTAGTCGAGGAGGTCTTTCAGCGTCTGGTTAAAGCCGTAGCTGGGCTGCCAGCCGGTTGCCTGAGTGAGTCTGTCAGAATTACCAATCAGCAGTTCTACGTCGCTTGGTCGGAATCTAGACTTATCCTGTTCTACTCTGATCTTTGCTTGTGACATTCCTAGCAGTATCTCGAGCACCTCACGGATGCGGTAGCCTTTACCGGAGGCAACGTTATATACCTCGCCAGGGACTCCTTTCTCCAGTGCGAGATAGTAAGCTTGTACCGTATCACGGACATCGGTGAAGTCTCGTACAGCATCGAGGTTGCCTACGTATACCACGGGTTCACGCTTGCCTTTTTCGATTTCGGCTATCTGCTTAGCGAAGTTGGAGGTTACAAAGACGTCGCCACGTCGGGGTCCGGTATGGTTGAATCCCCGGGTGCGAATAATGTGCAAACCGTAGCTTTTGTGATACTGGTATCCCATCATGTCTTGCGCCACCTTGCTTACCCCGTAGGGCGAAAGGGGACGCAGGGGATTGGTTTCCTTTATCGGCGTCTCATCTGGCAGGACCAGTCCGTACTCCTCGCTGGAGCAGGCTATCTGTATGCGGGCAGAAGGGCAATGG
>JBDRUL010000151.1:0-4129 GCA_039801305.1 Caldifarciminota bacterium
CGATCGATCTATAGGAATTGGGTAATAAGTCAAGAGACCTGTGACAAGTATGACTTTCGCCGGAAATTCCCGGTCAGATTGACGGGTGATTCGGTTCAGGCTTCAGGCTGTACGCGGCAGAGGACTGCGCTGCGAAAGAAACAGCCCGGGCGCGAAATCTAACTCCCCTTTCCCAGCTGCTGTTGAGTGAGGCGCCGAGGCGCAGGTCGTTGTAGGCACCGTAAGTGCCGTTGTAGATTCCGTCAGCTACGGTCAGAGACGCGCGGCATATCCTGCCAAGCGGAAACGAGGAGCCGATCCGGATGTCAAAGCGCGAGCCATTGCCAAAGCCCGCGCCTAGAGAGGGGCTGTTGTCCCATTTCTGAAAGAGGGTGTAGGAGGAGGACAGGTCAAGTGAGAGCTGCCGGTCAGCGAGAGCTGAGATCTGAATCCCAGCCACTAGCTCAGGTCTGCATGCCATTTGGTGCAGTCGTCATAGTGTTGGGTGCGGCGGAGGTCGCTGTGAGCAGAAGAGCTGTACCGGTCGAAGACAGGGCGGGCAGAAGGATCAGCAGGGATAGGTGAACGTGTGCTGGCCTCAGGCACCGTGGGATTTCGGGTCAGGATGATAAGACTGTAAAGTTCGATGCTACTTCTTCTGATCGGCTCGGTCTTTCTGAGGAATCGCCTGATACCTACGCCGTCAGTTGCTTGTCAAGCACCGGATCTGTCCGGGCGGGGTTGACCGGCAGTGGTTGTTCTGGTTAGTCGGGACTGATGACCAGCCGGTGGCTGATGGTTCGGGTGCCGGTCTTCAGCTGGAGCTGATAGACACCGGTAGGAAGAAAGCCCAGAAAGAGACGGTTACGGGATTCTGACGGCAGGATGCTGGTGTGAAGCACATTACGACCGGTTACATCGAAGATGTCTATGCAGCAGGTGGCGGTAAATGGCAAATCGATCTGGAGCTTGCCACGGCAGGGGTTGGGGAAAACCTTCAGACCTGAAGCATCAGGAAGTATCTGCGGATCAGCGGAAATGCCGACGTTGAATGACCAGCCGTAGCAGGAGTGGCCGTCGGTGCCGGCAATCAGGAAGTCTCCGTCCCGGTCAGCAAGGGCAAGGGACAAAACCGGTATCCCCTCCAAGCCGGCCTGCAGCCGTGTCCAGCGCGCACCGGCATCGGTAGAAATGCAGACGCCTGAGCGTCCGGCTGCGAGTATCGTGTCCGGCGAACCCTGGTAGAAGAGAACAGCCTTGAAGCCGGTTCCTGCACTCAGGTCTGTCCAGCTGGCGCCGGAGTTGGTTGAGCGGAAGATGCCTGAGGGACAGGCAGCAAGCAGCGTGGCAGGATTGGTAGGGTGGACTGCGAGCGAGTAGACGGTGTCGCGCAATGAGCCGGTGGTGCGAGTCCAGTTGCGACCGTAGTCAGTGGATACATAGACAGCGCCGGCAGAGCCGACAGCGCCGCCAGCATAGATCTTGGCAGGTTGGCCAGGGGCAACCGCTATCGCCTGGCAGGTTCCATAGGTGCTGCCGGAGAGGTCAAACCGTGTCCAGTTCCTGCCCGAGTCGCGCGAGACCGAAAGGCAGAAGGAGTAGGAGGGACCGGCGCCACCGGTGATCACGATATTGGTGCTGTCCGGATGCACAAGACATGAGCCACCATCACTGAACCAGGAGTCGATCTGTGTCCAGACGGCGCCGCCGTCCGAGCTCACAAAGAGCTCGGCGGTCCCTCAACCCGAACCCTCCAGCGCATAGAGGATATCGTTGCCGCTGCCCGGGCAGAGTCCGATTGCGCAGATATTGCCGCAGGAGAGGAAGTCAGATGTTTTCTCCCAGTGCCGACCACCGTCCAGGGACTTGAACAGACCAATACCGGCAAGCGAAGCGTATACATTCCGGCGGTTCCAGGGCGCAGAGTTGAGTGCGGGCACGCTGGCGATCAGGATCCCGCTGTTGCGAGGCTGCCACGAGTTGCCGAGGTCGGTGGTCAGGAGTACCCCGGCCTGAGTTGCAGCCCAGACTGCGTTGGCGGTTGCCGGGTCACAGAAGACACCGCTGCCACGACCGGTGGTGGCAGGGTTCTGCCGCATCCGTTGCCAGCTGGCGCCATGATCGGTTGTGTACCATATTGCCGTAGCGGTGTCATAGCCGGCAGCGACTGCCTGAGCTGGTACTGCCGGACTGAAGTCAACACAGGTCGCAAATTGGGCGGTGCCGACCTGAGTCCAGAGATTGCCGGCGTTGGTGGTGCGGAACAGACCATGGACTGTGCCGGCAAGAAGAATGTCTGAGCTGGAGTGGTTTACTGAGAGCGAAAGAATATAGTCGTCGGGACGAAGTCCGGTAGAACGGCTGTGCCAGCTGGCGCCGTAGTCGGTCGAACGCCTCACTGTGCCCCTGTCCCCACCGTAATAGAGTACGCCCGGACTGGTCGAGGAACAGTCCAGAGAGTAGAGAATACCGGAGTCGGCGGCAGGGACTGCTGTCCAGCTCAAGCCGTAGTCGGTCGAGACGCAGACAAAGGGTTGGGAGTTTACCTGATAGGAATAGGCACCGACATAGACTCTGCCCGCAATGAAGGGATCAGCGGCGAGGGCGTTGGGATAGAGATTTGGCAGAGCGACGCTGTGCCAGCTGGCGCCGTAGTCTGTTGAACGCAGGACTGATTCAGCTCCCATGAGCGCGAGGAGAATGCTGTCAGCAGAGGGGATGACACAGAGAGCCTGGCACCAGTTTGCCGGGAACGTGCCGATGCGATTCCAGGTGCTGCCATGGTCGGTTGATCTGAAGACCGGCAGTTCGGATTCGCCCGAACCGATGCAGAACATCTTCTGCGGATCAGCCGGGTTGCAGGTGATGACGATAATGTAGCCGCCTTCAGGACCGATAGGGATCCAGTTGGCGACAGCCAGACAGACGGCAATGCCGATAGTGCCCAGGTATTTCACGTCAACCCTACAGGGAGCCTACATGGGCGTTGGTGAGTGTCAAGATGGTTGGGCGGGTTCACGACGTTTCCGGGTGGCCAGCCGTTCAATAATGGCTTCGATGCGGCGCTGGTTGAAGTAGTAAAGCAGGGAAAGCGCAAGAATCGCTGCGGCGAGTGCTGTCCAACCGAGCCAGTTGAAACGGGCAGCCGAAGAGCCGAGGATTGCCTCGATGAGGTTCGAAGGGAGCCGGGCAACGAGGACAAATACCAGAAAGACCGGCAATGGCAGAGGTGTGAGACCCGCAAGATAGTATATCCAGTCGCCAAGGGGATTGGGGATCAGCAGGAGCAGGAATATGTAGAATGCCCCGCGGTGGATTATCATCGAGTCGAGTCGCGTCAGTTTATCTGCAGGTATGAGATAACGGAGCAGGCGCCGACCCAGCAGCCGTGCTAGCAGGAAGTCAATTGTGGCACCGAGAAGGACGCCGAGCATGAGCCAGACTATCGCTGGCCATACGCCAAGCACATATCCACCGGCAAACGAGAGCAGACTTCCAGGCAGCGGGGCAAATACTATCTGAATGGCCTGCAGCAGAATGACCCCCAGCCACGCCCAGGTGCCCCAGCTGGAGATGAGTTCGCGCAGGGCTTCGCGATTGCGCAGATAATGCCAGACCTCACGGCCGGCAAGAGTGAGGAACAATACCACGCCGGTAGTGATGACCAGCCCGAAAACTATCAGGATTACATGACGTGTCCCGGGTCTGTTTGACACCGGCGCTAGGATACGGCAGGGGAATGCGAAGTCAAAGGCTCGGTCAGGGCTGCGTTGACGGCTGTTGCGGAGCGGGTATACTGTACTTCCCCTTGGCACTGCGTGTTCTGTATCGTCCGGACAGCGAGTTCATGGCGAACACTATCCGCGACCTGCTGGAGCAGGAGGGGATAGCGGCGCTGATACACTCGTTTCAGATACCTGCTTATGACGGTGTGGCAATGGTGATGCGGCCGGTCTGGGGAGAGGTTTTGGTGCAGGAAGAGGACTACGAGCGCGCACAGGAGATAGTCCGGGGTTTTCTGGCCAGACCGGAGCAGGCCTCCGAGTAGCAGGCGGCTGTCAAGTACGGGAAGAAAGGAGTTGTTGAGAGTTTGGCAGGGATAGCTGTTGTGTATCGTGTCGGCAGGGAGATGGCCGTTGGTACGGCCATA
>JBDRUL010000152.1:0-4124 GCA_039801305.1 Caldifarciminota bacterium
CCCGACAGTTACGTTATCTGGTTTCGGCCTCTCGTTGATTCCAGCTTTGTTCAGATTGCTGAGACGGCCGGTACCAGCTGTATCCATAATCCTTTGGGCATGACCGGTGAGTACAAGGTGGCAGCCAGATTCGGGAGTGATGTTTATGAGGCTGCTACGCTGGCGACAACGGTTCCGGTGCACTGCAGTACGAGGACGTTGGCAGAGCTGGATGCGCCGGGTAACTCCGGTTATGGCTGGAGCCGGGACAGCGGATTTGGCCGAAGCTATTCGATGCGTCAGGCAGGAAGTGCCAGCTATGTCGATTTCTATGTCACGGACTTTCACACCGGCTCATACACTTTACCGTACTGCATTGCCAGTCCACATATGGGGCCATCAGACCCGTCCGGTCTGGTACCGGTTGCAGGCTGGCGTCGGTCTGGTATCACCGATTCACTGCCGCGTAGTCAGTCACCACTTCCGGCAATAGATTCGGCATACTATTTCAACTACTCCCCGATTGCCCGGACGCCCAGCCGGTTTGGTGTATATTCGGTTGCTGACGATCACTATGCGATGGTGCAGGTGACAAGGGTCGATGCGGCAACCGGAGCAGTTGACATCGAGTCGTGGTTTCAGCTGGTGCCAGGTTTGCGGCTGATTGCCCACAGGTGGTAGACCGGGATCAGGCGTGAAGAAAACACCGGCGGAGACCGCTCTGGCGGGAATGCTCGACCAGCTGGAGGCGAAGGTCATCGCCGCGGTTGAAACAATCGGCCGTCTGCGCCGGGAGAATCGAGAGCTAGCCGAAAGGTTGGCAGCAGCCGAACGTCTGCGTCAGCAGGCGCTGGACAAGCTCAACAGCATAATTGACAGGCTGAGCTCCCTGCGGTAGACTGACCCAGTAAGGGAGCCGATGAAGAGCTTCACTGTCAAGGTTTTTGGAAGTGACTACAACATTAAAGCCGACAGCGACGTCGAGCATGTTATGGAAGTTGCCAGAATTGTGGATGAACGGATGCGCGAGATAGACCAGCGCTACCGCCAGCCTTCGCCCGCCCGCACCGCAGTGCTGGCATGCATGAGTCTGGTGGACGAGCATCTTACCGCTGGTCGGGCTGACATGACGTGGATTGAACGCCGCGTGGCTTCGCTCATTGAAAAATTGGGAACAGTGGTTTAGGCTCCCTGCTGTGTTCGTGATAGTTGGCTGTGTCTTGAGCCAACACCCGAGATTCGGGCGCCACCATTGAGGGGCGGACCGCCGCTCCAACCGAGCAGCGCGAAACCTCTCTGAGGTGCCCACCTAACACCTTGGGTTCACAGACCTGTCACTACACGACACCGCGGGGTTTTGTTTTGCAGGGAGGTTGGAGTGGTCAACTTGAATACTGTGCTTGCAATTGGTTTACCGGTGGTTATGGGGCTTCTGGGGTTTGTTGCAGGATATCTGCTAAGCCGCTGGATATGCCGGCAGATGGTCGCCACCAGTCGTGAGCAGGCAGAGGCGCTTGTGGCCGATGCCAGACAGGAAGCCGCAAGACTGCGTGAGCGTGCCGAACAGGAAGCCAAGGACGAATGGTACAAGGAGAAGGTGAAATTTGAGGCGCAGACAGCTGCCACCCGGCGAGAGCTCGAGCGTCTTGAGCAGAAGCTGAGCGAGCGGGAAAACCATCTTGCCCGACGCGACAGTGTGCTTACACAAAAGGAAGCCGACCTTATCCGCAAAGACCGGGATGTCCATTCCCGTGAGAAGATCGTAAAGGCGAAGATGGAGCGGCTTGATCAGCTCATCGGACAGGAGAATTCGCGTTTGGAACGGATCGCCGGGCTTACCGCCGAGGAAGCAAAGCGGGAGCTCATGCGTAATCTGGAGAATCAGGCGCGGTTAGAGGCGGCACAGATGATCAAGGATATCAAGGAAGAGGCAAAGGCGCGGGCAGAGAACGAGGCTCGTCAGGTGATAGTTACGGCGATACAGCGGTGCGCGGTTTCACATGCAGCAGAGACTACGGTTTCGGTGGTGAGCCTGCCTTCTGACGAACTGAAGGGGCGGATCATCGGCAGGGAGGGCAGAAACATAAGGACTTTTGAGTCACTAACCGGTGTTGAGGTGATGATCGATGATACTCCGGGCGCGATCATCATCTCCGGGTTCGATCCGGTGCGGCGCGAAATAGCGCGACTGGCGATGGAGCGGCTGGTCACTGACGGCAGAATCCATCCGGCACGGATTGAGGAGATTGTTGCGCGTACGCAGGAGGAGATGGACGGTCTGATCCGGTCAGCCGGCGATGCTGTGGTGCTGGAGCTGGGGATTGTCGGTCTGCATACCGAGATGGTACGGATGCTGGGGCGTCTGAAGTACCGGACGAGTTACGGGCAGAACGTACTGCTGCATTCAAAGGAGGTTGCCTATCTGGCGTCACTGATGGCGCAGGAGCTGGAGCTGGATGCGGCGATCGCCAAACGGGCAGGTCTGCTGCACGATATCGGGAAGGCAGCAGATCAAACCGTTGAGGGTACGCACGCCCAGATCGGTGCGGAGATGGCACGGCGGTACGGAGAGTCCGAACTGATTGTCAATGCGATTGCCTCTCATCATGAGGAGACAACGATGGATTCGCCGTATGCATTTTTGGTGGCGAGCGCCGACAGCGTCTCTGGCTCAAGGCCCGGGGCTAGGCGAGAGAGCTTCGACACCTACATCAAGCGTGTCGAAACGCTGGAGACGATTGCAGCATCGTTTCCTGGTGTTGAAAAGGCCTATGCAATTCAGGCGGGCAGGGAAGTGCGCGTGCTGGTTGAACCAGATAAGGTTGGTGACCACGATGCAGCAGAGCTTGCTGCAAAAGTGGCGGCGCAGGTGCAGAACGAACTGAAGTACCCTGGTCAGATTCGAGTGACTGTAGTTCGGGAGACACGGGCAACTGCCTATGCCCATTAGGCGGATAGTTCTGCTGGGCGATGTCTGCGGCAGACCGGGCAGACTTGCCATTCAGCAGCGCCTGCCGGATCTGCGGCGGCAGATTGCGGCAGATTTCGTGATCGTAAACTGCGAGAATGCAGCCGCCGGCTATGGAATTACCTCGAGATTGGCAGCTGAGTTGCTTGACTCTGGAGCAGACTGCTTGACTACTGGCGACCATGCTTTTGACCGCCGGGAGGGGTGGCCGCTGTTTGATGCAGAGGTCAGAGTGTTACGACCCTTGAACTACCCGCCGGGTGCTCCGGGGCGGGGGTCGGCAGTGTACGACACTCAAGGGTTTCGAGTTGGCGTGGTCAACCTGCAAGGCAGGGTGTTCATGAAGGCGCTTGACTGCCCTTTCCGACGGGTAACGCCGGTAGTGGAGGAGATATGCCGGCAGACCCGGATAATGATAGTTGATTTTCACGCCGAAGCCACAGCTGAGAAGCAGAGTATGGGGTGGTTTCTCGACGGTCGTGTTTCAGCGGTAATCGGTACCCATACGCATGTTCAGACTGCTGATGAACGTATTCTGCCCGGAGGTACCGCCTACATTACCGATGCCGGCATGTGCGGTTCGTTCGATTCGGTTCTGGGCGTGAGAAAGGAGCAGTCGCTGCGTCGGTTGATTGAAGGGCTACCGGCCAAGCTTGATGCTGGGACCGGTGATGTCCGGCTGAACGGTGTGCTTGTGGAGATAGACGAGGTCAGTGGCCGTTCAGTCAGTATACAGCGGATAAGTGAGCCGGTCGAGCTGACCGAATCCGCACAGACGTTTGTCTAGCGCTTCAGCAGCGGGGCAAGGAATCTGCCGGTGTAGGAGTTCGGGCAAGCGGCAACCTGTTCAGGAGTTCCAGCAACAACGACTGTGCCGCCGGCATCGCCGCCTTCTGGTCCGAGATCGATAATCCAGTCAGCGCACTTAATGATCTCGAGATTGTGCTCG
Source organism: Caldifarciminota bacterium (assembly GCA_039801305.1). Classification (GTDB taxonomy): domain Bacteria; phylum Hydrothermota; class Tepidihabitantia; order Tepidihabitantales; family Tepidihabitantaceae; genus JBDRUL01. Next base: position 3,897 of record JBDRUL010000152.1, read on the forward strand.
ATAACAATCACGGTATTATGTCGCTCGACCAGCCGGTCTAGAACGCCGAGGAGTAGGCGGACGTCCTCAAAATGAAGGCCGGTAGTGGGTTCGTCCAGCAGATACACTGTGCGGCCGGTTGCGATCTTGGCAAGTTCGCGTGCCAACTTGATACGCTGAGCCTCGCCACCACTGAGCGTGCGCGTAGCCCTGTCCAAGGTGAGATAACCGAGCCCCACGTCGCACAAG
>JBDRUL010000153.1:0-4111 GCA_039801305.1 Caldifarciminota bacterium
AATTATGAGTGACTTCGCGGAAAAATGTTAGGCAATGGTAAGTTTGTTGCCGACGCTCCTCAGAGGTTGCAGTTCAGCATTACCGGAGCTCGTTCCTTGGCGGGGCCCTTACTGGTTGTTGAGGGAGTAAGCGGAGCGAAGTTCCAAGAGCTTGTCGAGATTAGGCTGGTCGGAGACGGCATTGAACGTGTTCGTCGAGGCCAAGTACTCGAAGTCGAGAATGACCGAGCGTTGGTGGAGGTTTTTGAGGGTACGGCTGGGCTTGAGCCAAGGCAAGTTAAGACGAGATTTTTGGGCAGAGGCATCTTGCTGGATTGCTCGGTTGAGATGTTGGGCAGGGTGTTTGATGGGCTGGGTAGGCCGCGGGACGGAGGACCGTCCCTGGTTCCTGAGGAACGTCGAGATATCAATTCTTCACCCATCAATCCGTGGGCTAGAGACTATCCCAATGAATTCATACAGACCGGAGTGTCGGCCATTGACGGACTGAACACGCTCGTCCGCGGGCAGAAGCTGCCAATTTTTTCGGGTGCCGGTTTGCCTCATAACCGCTTGGCGGCTCAGATAGTGCGGCAGGCGAAGGTAAGGAAAGAGCATGGCGCGGTCGACGACCGTGAGGGTTTTGCAGTGGTTTTCTGCGCGATGGGGGTAACCTTCGAGGAGTCGGAGTTTTTTGTTTCAGATTTCGCCAAGGCGGGAGCACTTGAGAGGACCGTGGTTTTCTTAAATCTTGCTTCGGAGCCGGCGATTGAGCGCATAGCGTGTCCGAGGACGGCGCTGACGGCTGCTGAATACCTTGCTTTCCGGTTGGGCATGCATGTGCTGGTTGTGCTTACCGATATGACTAACTACTGTGAGGCAGTACGCGAAGTCTCAGCGGCGAGGAAAGAAGTTCCGGGCAGGCGGGGCTATCCGGGTTATCTTTACACTGACCTGTCTTCGCTCTACGAACGTTGTGGACGGCTGAAGGGAAGGGCCGGCTCGATTACGTTGATGCCTGTGCTTACGATGCCCGAGGACGACAAGACGCACCCGGTGCCAGACCTAACCGGCTATATTACGGAGGGTCAGATCATTCTCTCACGACAGCTGCATGGCGTCGGTGTGTCTCCGCCGATAGATGCGTTGCCTTCGTTGTCGAGACTTAAGGACAAAGGGATTGGTTCGGGGAAGACACGGGAAGACCACTCGGATCTTTTCAACCAGCTTTACGCCTGTTATGCGAGAGGTAAGGAGGCACAGGAACTTGCGGTTGTTCTCGGGCAGAGCGCGCTCACCCCGGTAGATATTCTTCATCTGCAGTTTGCCAAGGAGTTTGAGCGCCGCTACATAAGCCAGGGAGAATATGAGGATCGCCCAATTGAGCAGACACTGGATCTCGGATGGGAACTTTTGGGGATGCTTCCTCGAGAGGAACTTAAGCGCGTAAGACCCCATCTGCTTGAGAAGTACTATCGCGGGTCATGATCCGCTGTCCGCATTGTGGCGAGCCGGCCGCAGAGATACAAGAAAAATGCTTTGCTTGCGGTCAGTCTTTGCGTGCAAAAAGGAGAGTCAACCCTTGGCGTCGGCAGTGGTTGCCGTGGCAACTGGTGCTAGTTGTTGTAGCGGTTGTTGCCACCTCTGCGGTGTTGGCGTTGGCTTCTCTGGTTGCCCGGATACCAAGAGCCAAGAGTCAGTTGCCGCGCTCTGGTCGCAGCAAGCGCCAGACTGCGGAGAGAGAGGGAGGGAGACAAAAAGCCGGGCGGTATCTTTCCAACGAGCGACGTGGAGAGAGAATACTCTCGCGCGTGGAGAAGATGGAAGAAAGGTTCGCTGAAATTAGTGCGAGGTCGTCCAGCCGGGAGCCTAGTACCGAGATGAAACGGATCATGGTGGAGGTAAACTGCGGCCTTGTCAAGATGAGACAGCTGGCGTCGTCCTTGAATACTGCGCAGACCAGAGCAGAGCAGGATTCTTTACAAAGGTTGGCTGCTGAGACAGAGCGTGCGGTCAGTGCGTTGATTTCGCGGCTTTCGCGAACGCGTTAGGTTACGAGGGAGTCGAGCGAAACCTCGGCTAGCGCCACGGGCTGCCTTATGCCGAAACTCTCCATTACTTCGGGATGGATTTCACCGGTTGTTCCCCAATCGAGAGCCGGTTCAGGATGTCCCACGCGGGAGACTAGGATTCTTGCTCCGCGACCGCGGATGAACAGCGGGCTGTCTGCTGGCTCCATTTGGATCAAGAGGCCGAGTTCAGATGAGAGGGCTTCAAGCACCGAGCGGCAACTGGCAAAGGAAACGTTGGCACCCGCCATGGCGATGGCCAGCTTTTGGGTTGACTTGACGCCCGTCTCGGAGCCTTCATCAATGTCGAAGCAGTCCCCAATCTCGAAGATATGCTGGGGCATGCGCGCATCGGAATTCGACCCAAGCGTCTGGAGGAGTCCAGAGAACAGATGAGCACGCAGCTCAGTCTGGTCGGAGCTTACGGGATTCTGTAGGCGCGGTCGTTCGGAACTGCTACTCAGGCGCAGGCGGGTAAAGTGCAGCTGGGGGCTTGTTAAAGCCAGAGACATCGTCTCGAGGAAACCAAGTCCAGTCAGCACGGTTCGGCAGAGCTCGGCGAGTTCTTCTCTGTGAAGCGGCTTGCCGACCGTAAAAGCCAGACGTGCTGTTGCTTGAGTTTGTGCGGCAATCTGCTGGTATCCGTAACCGATGCCAACTTCTTCAACCAAATCGCACTCGTGCATGATGTCGCAGCGGTAAGCAGGAACTGATACTTGGAACTTCTCCAGTGAGCCGGGAGAGGCCGGCTGGGCTTCGAAGCGCATTCGTTTGAGCGACTCACGGATGGCGTCTGGTTCCGGCTTGACCCCCAGCAGCTGCCAAGTGTATGCGACTGATAGGATCATCCGGCTCGGTGTCATCGTGGGTGTCTCCTCTTGATGGCCGGGATAGACGATCCTGACCGTCTGTACGTCGGCGCCAGCATCGCTCAGGGAGCTTGCTATGACCGCCAAGGTCCTGTGTACCGCCGCCCTGTCTGGCCCAGTGACATCTACCAAGAGGTTACGTGTTTGGGGGGTTACTTTGGTGTCGTCGCTGTTGATTATAGGGGGCATTGAGAGAATGCGGCCAGTCGAATCGCGAAGTAATGGGTAGCGTTCGAATCCTCTTAGCAGGTGGGCGTAGGCGATACCTTTTGGGTGCTGTTCCAAGATACGGCGTGGTGTCATAGTAGAGCCGCTGGTGGCAAGGGGTACGAATTCGACTTCCTCGGGAAGTATCGAGCAGTAGTGGAAATCAGGCTGCAGGGTGTCTAGGTCGTAGATGCCGATAGAAGCGCGGCGTCGGTCGCGACCGAGTGCCCAGTGAAGATTCTCCTGCAACTTCATAAGTCCACGAAGCGTGTCCCCATCCAACGTAACGCCTCTGGCAACGCAACAGGCAATCCAAGGACGTATCTCCTGAACATCACGTTCTACCATGCAGGTGTAGCCAGATGCCTTGAAGGTGTAATCGGCAAGTCCGGTTTCAAGTCCCAAGAGGCCGCGCAGGGCACGGGCAAGGCCGTGGGCATCGAACAGGTCTGGTCTAACGGGGAGCAGGTTGATTCTGACGACTTCTACCGTTCCCTGATGCGACAGTGTTGATCCAGAGCAGTTCGGACACATGCCGGCAGCTGGTTCGCTGTCAAGGATATCCGTCAAATGGCCGCAGTTGTCACAGGAGTAACGTGAGGCCACTGAAAAACCCTCTACGTCACAACCGAGACTTTCTAGAGCAGCTTGGAGCTCCTCACGACTCAGTGCCTTACCAATGGATGCTAGCAGGCGGGCGAGGGGTATTCCAATCAGAGGCACAGTTTTGCCTCCCGCAGCCAGTCTATGTCCGCCCAGTATAGTTTACGTATGTCGTCGACGCCAAACTTGAGCATAGCTAGGCGTTCTATACCTCCTCCCCATGCGGCTACTGGCGTGCGGCAGCCAAGCGGCATTGTGACCTCCGGCCGGAAAATGCCACAGCCGCACATCTCTACCCAGCCGAGACCGGGGATGTTGATGAAAACCTCGGCACTGGGCTCAGTGTAGGGGAAGAAGGATGGTCGGAATTTGACTTCCCGCGCA
>JBDRUL010000154.1:0-2376 GCA_039801305.1 Caldifarciminota bacterium
GCTTTCAACCTACAGAGAGCGACAGACGCCGGATCGGTCGGCTTAGCCAAGGCTTGGCGGATACCGTTCGGGTTCTCTGCATAAGAGTTGAGTTTGTTGAAGATACCACACCGCTTACTACCGGCAACGGCAAGATGGACACGATGGGTTTCTGGCCTGATTCTACGGGTGAGACGACGCTGATGTGTGATCCACCTCACTTCAAGCGGTATTTCGAAAGACAGATGGAAGGTCTGCGTAACTACTTCCTGGCAATGTCGCTGGGCAAGCTCTATGTGGACTACCGGGTTGTCCCTGATGACGAGAAGAGCTGCTACCAGCTTTCTCGGCAGATGCAGTTCTATGGTGATACGACCTCCTACGAGGGTATAGAGTTCGGACTCGTGAGGCTGCTCCGTGACGCGCTGAAGGCTGCTGATGAAGATCCGTCAATTCACTTCGGAGAATATGACGAGTTCATAGTGTTTCACGCCGGTTCAGGGCTGCAGTCTGACTATGCGGCCGATGGAGTTCTTGATAGCCCGTATGACTTGCTTGCAGGAGAGATCCCTGTCGGTGCTATTCAAGCCTATCTAGGTGAACCATACATTCTGGTAGATTCAGGTCGCACTCGGATTGAACAAGGTACAGTTCTACCGGAGATGATGCGTCAGGATACGATGACGGAGTACGGTACGATGAATCTCCTAGGTATGGTCGGACTTGCCGGCACGCTGTGTCACGAGTTTGCTCATTTGCTGGGCGCTTATGATCTGTATGACGTGACTGGTGTTACAATGGGAGTAGGGGGTTGGAGCCTGATGGGCTACGGAGGTTGGCTTGGGGATTACGGAGTGGGTGCTCCGTATGGTACTATCCCCGGCTTTCTAGATGCCTATCACCGCGTGGCTTTAGGTTTGGTACAACCTCTTGTTATTAGCCTTCCAAGGGATTCGGTGCCTGTGTACGCGGCGGCGGTTGACACTAGTCTCTTCGGCAGCCGTGGAGACTCCATTGCTCCGACAATTATCAAGATTCCGATCAGCCCACGGGAGTACTTTCTTATTGAAAACCGGCAGACGGACGTGCGTAAACGTGATACAATCGTCGTGGATATGGAAGACGGAGTTATGACATCCGTCGAGAACAACGAGTACGATTTCTTCCAACCTGGATCTGGTCTTCTGATTTGGCATGTCGATGAAGGGGTAATCGCTGACTACGGTCCGTATAACGCCATCAACATCGAGCCTAGTCACAAGGGTGTCGATCTTGAGGAGGCGGACGGGGTTCAGGACTTTGATGTACCATACTACCGAAGCTACGACCCATTTTATGAAGTGTTCGGCTACCGTTATGATGCTTTTTCCAAGCGGGGCTACAACGATAGGTTCACTGCAACTACAAACCCTGCGAGTGACGGTTACACCGGCAGAAGCTTCATCAGTGTGAGAGTTCTTGGCGAGGCTGATACATCTTGTGCGCTGGAGGATACTGTTATCTATGTCAGCGTCGATTGGGAACTGAACCAACAGGGATTTCCGGTGCGTTATGATGGTCGAAGCGTGCCGTTCCTGTCGGCGTTCGCTGCAGACCTCGATGGAGACGAGAGTCTTGAGATAGTAACCATTGACACAGTCGGACGTATCAGCGCTTGGAGAGCAGACGGCAGTGGGTATCGCAGGGGACAGGCGGTGTTTGCCGAGACGCGCAGCACCACTCGCTCTGACGTCGCCATAGGTGCCGTCGCAGGTGACGGTCGACCAGAAGTGGTCGCTGCCGGCTTGGACGGTCGGGTTAGAGTTTTTTCCAACAACGGGGTTCTTCAGCGAACCATAGAGACCAGTGCCGATCGCATTGTGGCGGCACCGGTATTACGTGACCTTGATGGTGACGACAAGTGTGAGATTGTGGTTGGCTCCACAGATAGGCGGCTCTATGTCTGGCACGGTGATGGGAATTTGCTTGATGGCTTTCCGGTAACTCTGAGTTCTGAGATCAGAGCACCGGTGGCAGTGACGGATGAACCAGAGCCGCGCTTGGCGGTGGTTTCTGCTGACAGCCGTCTCTGGTTGATTGGCAGAGACGGGACGGTGGCTAGCGGATTTCCCGTACAACTCGGCAACTCGCCTTTCTATGTCGTTGCTCAACCGATCGTCCTGGATATCGACCGCGACGGGCAGAAGGAGCTAGCCCTTGTGGCTGGTGGAGAGCATGACTTCCGGTTCTATGTCGTTGGCCTTGATGGAACAGTCGAGGCGCGCTCGCAGGAGGTGATTCGGTGGCCGTTCCGTGGTCAGCTTGCTGTCGGTGATGTAGACAGGGATGGCTATCTCGACGTACTCTGCGCATCCCAGCATTGCATTTATGCTTTTAGTCGGACTGGTGCGCTAGTCA
>JBDRUL010000154.1:2386-4105 GCA_039801305.1 Caldifarciminota bacterium
GGGTTTTCCGCAGAAACAGGAATCTACTTACAGAAGGACCGAGCTTGTTGGGAACTGGATAGTTACATATGATGCTCCGTTCGAATACCACTCTTCACCAGTGCTTGCCGAGATGAATGGTGATGAAGTCCCTGATATCTGCATTGGTTCGCCAGTCTACGGTATGCTTGGTGCCGACGGAAGGACAGGAACACCACTGCAGTTCTTCCCGCTGCTGGCGAGCGCGAGTGTCAGCAGCGTGCCCTTGTTCGCTGATCTCGACCGGGACGGAGACATTGAGCTTGCCGCCAGTTCGGACAGCGGGGTTCTTTATGTGTGGGACCTGCCTATGCCAGCTGACCGGATCGTCTGGCAGTGTGCCTATCATGACGCGGCTCACACGGGCTTGGTTCCCGATTCAGAGCAACCGTCCCTGCCAGCGCCGGATACCGCCCCTGTTATTAACTGTTATGCCTATCCCAACCCGGCTGCCGAACGGGTGAATGTGCGCTACCGCTTGGGAACAGGTATCACGCAGGTCAGGGTGATGCTGCTCGACATGGCTGGTGACCCAGCAGGAGCCGAAATGGAGGCGCCGGCGGTTGCGCAGGCAGACAATGAGTTGAGTATTGACCTCAACGCTTATGCGCCAGGACTGTACTTCGTGAAACTGGAGGTACGTGCGGGCAGAAGCCGGACGGCGAAGTTTATCAGGCTCGCGGTGGTCAGGTGATGTTAGGGGATTTGTTACTGTTGTTCGCTGTTTCGGTAATGCCGCCTGATGCGCGGGTTGACATTGACGACATGATTAGACGTCGGGCCGAGGGTGAAGCAAGGCCCTTGCCTTGGGCAGGGCTTTCGGTGCGCACCAAGCGTAGGCTGCGTACTGCTGGCTGTTCGTCAGTTGTTGATTCCATAATCCGGGACGACTTCGTTTGTAATGATGACGAAGCCGGTGGTTGCGAACAGCGAAACCCGGAGATTGCTGTTAGTCCGACTGGTGGGTTCGTTGTCAGCTGGTATGAGTTCAGAGACGGTGATGCGGATGTCTGGTTGCAGCAGTTCCATGCCGGTGGTGTACCTTTAGGCGGCAACATCAGGATAAACACTGATATCACCTTTGGCTGGCAGGGAGACCCCGCAGCGGCCATGGGAGGAGATGGCAGTTTCATATTGAGCTGGGAAGACCGCAGGGACATAGGTAACTCTGACGTATTCTGTCAGCGTTTTGACGCTGTCGGGAATCGTCTTGGAGACAATTTCCGCATCAGCGATTCAGCAGCTGCTGGTGACCAGGATATATCTTCCTGTTCTCTTGCCCCTGACGGGTCGGCGCTGGTTGTCTGGGATGATCGGCGCCATGGCCTTACGGGCGATATCTACGGTCAGTTCTTGAACCCGGATGGAAGTCCCAGAGGGGACAATTTCCGTGTAAATGACGATGCCATCGGTCAGGCTAACCAGTACGAACCTGATGTCGCCTGCGACAGCCTTGGCCGGTATGTCGTGGTGTGGATGGATGGCAGAGGGTTGAATGCATACGACTGGAACGTCTTCGGACAGCGGTTTGATATCGGAGGTAGCCGAATAGGCCCCAATTTTCAGATAACTGTTGACGAGAGCATTCAGTGGGTGCCACGGGTGGCGGTCGCAAGAAGCGGCACATTCCTTGTGTGCTGGGACGACCGGCGCCGCGGTCAGTACGATATCTATGCGCAATTCTACGACGGGAATGGACTG
>JBDRUL010000155.1:0-4049 GCA_039801305.1 Caldifarciminota bacterium
GCAGCGTCCACCAGTCGATGCCCCGCTCGATCAACTCCCGTCCCTTCTCCTGCTCGTAGAAGACGATGAATCCCACTGCCAGCAGTGCAGCAGCAACCAGCGCGGTGCCCTCGCCCAGACCGAAGAGCTGCTCGATACGACCGTGCAGGGCGATGAGGAGCACAATGGTAGAAAAGGTGATGAGCCCGACCCGCAACTGGCCAGGGTCAACGGTCTGGTTTGAGCCTTCGATGCTGGCGAGACCGGTGCTCAACCGGTGACCGAAGAAGTGTCGGCGATAGAGGAGCAGGCAGAGTCCGGCAGTGATCACTGCGGTCAGCGCCGAGATTGGCGTTGCCCAGCGGAGAAAGTCCTCAAAGGTGAGCCCACCCTTGAAAGCCAGATAGACGCCGATGGGGTTGCCGACCAGTGTCAGCGCACTGCCGACATTGGTGGCGAAGACTAGGCAGAGCACATAGGGGATCAAGGGCGTGTTTGTGCGCCGGGATACTTCCTGAGCCAGGCCGAAGGTGACGAGGATGGCTGAAACTTCGTCCGCAAAGCCACCCAGCAGCACCGAGAATCCCATCAGTACCAGCAACAGCAGCCAGGGAATGCCCTTTACGCTCTGCAGCGCCCGGGTGACGACAAAGCGGAATACGCCGATGTTCTCCAGCCAGCGGACAATCACCATCATCGCCATTATGAACAGGATGGTGGGTATGGACATGAAACTGACCGTGGTGTGTAGGTCCATCACGCCGGCAACCAGCAGGGTGCCGAGGCTGGCAGCAGCAATGGCGACGCGGAACCGCCAGAAGAGCAGGGTGCCGACGACCATGGCGATGAAGAGAGTGACTGTCAGTTCCTGCTGAAGCAGCAGCGCTGCCGGCGATATGTCTCGGGGATGGGAGACGGCAAGCCAGTCTGGCGGCAGCACGACCCGCGGCAGGAGCAGCCGGGCAGCGGTGAAGACCGCGACTACTACCGCGGCAAAGACGAAGAGTCGGCGGTTACGGATAAAGAAGGACTGACGGTGTGCTCCGGCAAGAGCCTGGGCTGCGGCAACCGCGGTGCGGGCAGCAAGGGCAAGCTTGCGGGTCTGTTCCTGATTAAGGGCACGCGCCACTTCTGCCAGAGTCTTCAGATAGTCTTCCTTCAGCCGCTTCGGGGCGATGATCAGCACCATCAGTCTGACCGGCTCTTTGTCAATCGAACCCCAGTCAAGAGGAGAGCTCAGCCGGATGACTGCAGCAGTAACCGCGCTTACGCTGTCAAGTATGGCATGGGGCAGGGCGATGCCATGGCCAACACCGGTGGAGCCGAGCTGTTCGCGGCTGAGCAGCTCAGCACTCAGCACCTTGGGGTCCACCTCGACTCCGCGGCGGCAGAGCTCGGTCGCCACATAGTCGAATAGTTCCTGCTGACTGGTGACAACCGGAGCGTCAATCGCGTACCGGGAAGTGAGCAGCTTTTTAAGGTCGGTCATTTTCTTGAACTTGTAAGTCGGAACATGAAGAATTATAGGTTGGGGCAGATATCAGTCAACGAGGCGGGCCGATAAGCCGGGTTCTGTACCCGGACAGGTTGTCCGGGTGACGGTCATTTATCTGGCACTGCCGGTTGCCCGGCAGGCTCAAGCGACCTACCCGGGGATGGTTGCGGACCGGGCCAATCCTCTCCCCATATTGGTCTTGCACCAGGCAGGGTTTGCCCATCCTCTTCGTCACCGAACAGGATAGTGCGCTCTTACCGCACTTTTTCACCCTTGCCCTGCCAGAGGCAGGGCGGTGTAGTTTCTGTGGCACTTTCCGTCCACCGGCTGTCTCCAGCCGGCAGCCTCGCCGTTAGCGAGTGCCTTGCCCTGCGGTGCCCGGACTTTCCTCTGCAGAGCAGCGACCGTCTGGCCCGCCTCAGGCAGATTCTAGACGCTGCGGCGGAAAATGCAAGCCGGCAGAACAGCAGCGGCTGATTCGAGCCTTAACCGGACAGCTTCGATGTCGGTTCTGATCTGGGCGGCAAGCTGTTCAGCTGATTCGAAAGCCAGCTCAGGACGGATCCGGTCGACAAAATGGAGGAGAGCGAAATCCGGACTTAGCGGAATCTGACCGGAGATGATGTGGGCTTCTATTGTCCGTCTTTCGCCGCCAAAGGTGGGGCGGTGGCCGATGTTTACTGCCGCGGGCAGTGGTTCTGAGACCTGACCAGTGGTGTGCAGCTCGATCATCGCGGCATAGACACCGTCTGCCGGTACCAGCTTCTCGCGCTCCGGCACGTGGATGTTGAGCGTGGGGAAGCCGAGCCGGCGACCGATTCCGGTGCCGGTTACCACCGGACCGGCAACAGCATAGGGTCGGCCGAGCAGCCGGGCAGCCAGCTGCACATGCCCGAGCAGCAGGTGCTCCCGTACGCGCGTGCTGCGCACCGGAGCACCGAGCGTCTGAAACTCGTCCACGACTTCGAGCCAGATTCCGGCCGGCGCCAGCAGTTCATGCAGGGTCGCTACATTGCCTTCGCCGTTGCGGCCAAAGCGGTGGTCGTGGCCCACGACGACTGCAGCCGGTTGCAGTGGCTCAACGAGATGGCGACGCACGAAATCTGCAGCAGTGGAGTTACGGAGCGCTTCGTCAAAACGCAGAACATGGATGATGGAGACGCCATAGCATGCCAGCAGCCGGACACGCTCCGGCAGCGGGGTGAGTACAAATGTGAAATCGCTGTCCACGAGCTGGGCAGCGAGCGGCGAGAAGGTGAGGACAGCAGTGACACCGGCAGCGGAACGAGCGAGCTCATGCGCCCGGTTGATGATCTGCTGATGGCCGAGGTGCACGCCGTCAAAACTGCCGACGGCGACAACCAGACCGCGCCGCGGTTCAGCTCTTGTCATGGCAGCAGATGATCCTTCGGCAGGCAAGGCGACCTTCTTCTGTTCGGGTCACCAGCGCTACAAAGGAGCGGTCAGAAGTCATTGCCAGAGCTGTGGCAGCTGGTGGTAGCGGCTCCGGTGTAGGTACAGCTTTGCCGTGCTGCAGTCCCCGGGCTGACTGCAGAGGTAGCTCGAGCCGGACTAGCCCGGGTAGTGCATCAGCCACACCGGTAATGAGTCCAGCCAGACTGTCTGGGGTCACAGCTGCAGGTGCGATGCTCTCATCGAGGCAGAACCTGCCGCAGCGGGTGCGGACAAGGCTGGCCAGGGTGGCGCATGTTCCCAGAGCTCTGCCCAAGTCTCGGGCAAGGGCGCGGATGTAGGTGCCGGATGATACTTCGGCCAAGAGGGTCAGTCGTGGCAGAGTCAGGTCAACAAGTTCAAGCCAGTGGATGGTGACGGTACGGGCACGGGCGGTGACAGTCTCACCACGGCGGGCAAGGCGGTAGAGAGGCCTGCCCTGCTGCTTGATTGCTGAGAATGCCGGCGGCACCTGTTCGATAGTGCCGATGAATGCTTGCAGAGCAGCGCGTACAGCTGCTTCGGTGAGGTCGGGCACAGGCAGTGTTTGGACTATCCGGCCGGTGGTGTCGTCGGTGTCGGTTGCCTGACCCAGCAGTATCTCGGCCCGGTACTCCTTGGTCTCAGCCATCAGCAGGTGCGAGAGTTTCGTTGCGTCCTGCAGCAGTATCAGCAGGACACCAGCAGCTGCCGGATCAAGGGTGCCGGCATGACCTATACGGCAGCGGGGCAAATGCAGCTGACGCTTGAGCTGGCGGATGATATCGTATGAACTGGGACCTGCCGGCTTGCTGATATTGAGGACTCCGCAGGGCAGAGATGTCAATCTGAAGGCGATTCGGGTTCTTCTGTATCGGCACAGAGTGAACCGGCAGTGTCAGTCATGTCAGCAGGAGGACGGATTTCCTCAAGAATCTCTGCCACCCGGCGTTCCTGTTGCAGAATCTCGTCGGGCTCGAAACTCAGGGCAGGGAGGAACTTGAGCTTGAGACGTTGACCGAGGAGTCGGCGGACATAGGAACAGGCGCGTCCCAGATGCTCCAGTGCGGTGCGGCTCTGATCTTCGTCGCCCATCACCGAAACGAAGACAGTGGCATTGCGCAGATCCCGGGTGATGTGGCAG
>JBDRUL010000156.1:0-2520 GCA_039801305.1 Caldifarciminota bacterium
CGACTTTGTCTCGTTCGCCGTACCCCAGCCAGCAAATCCGGGCGGGTAGTCCCTGAAAGGGTATTTCAGCCTCTGCTTTTCCAAGCCAGTTTAGCAACGGTTTGTTGTCAGGGAAGAGCTCGGCGACGATGCGGTCAGTTTCGATAATGTCATCGGCTTCGCCCGACAGTGCCACCCATCGGAATGGTCCCTTGCCTTCGCAGAACAACGGCCGGATGAAGGCTGGTACGAAGCCGGGATACTTCCAGGAACCTGTCCTGCCGGGTTCGCGAATTTCTTCTTCTCGCAGTAACCCGCCTTCGAGCGCCTTGCCACGCAGGTTGTTCCCGTAATCGAAGGTTACAGCGCCGCGGCGCTGAAATTCCAGCATCAATCGCACGTGTTCAGCCATCGTCAGGTAGGAGCGGCGACGGTAGTCTGCCGGGTCTTTTCTGCGAAGTTCTCTTGCTTCGTCAAAATGTAGACCTGACGGCACGTAGCCGTTCAACTCGTCATGGGCTGAAGTCTGGTCTGTTAATAGGTCAGGCGTGATGTTGCGTTCAAGCAGCCTTCTCAGAAGGTCGACGATGTTCCCGCACCAGACCACGGAATAAGGGCTTTTTCTTTCTTTTGAATCCAAGGCCTTATCGATCGCCTGGTCGAGTTGCTCTACAAATGCATCAAGGTAGCGCGGCTTTGCCGAAGCCATTCGGCGCTGTATCCTCGAGACGTCCACCTCAGCGCCAAGGTAGGTTGCTCCAGCCATGGTTGCTGCGAGTGGCTGCGCACCGGACATGCCCCCAAGGCCGCCTGAGACTACCAACCTGCCGGTGAGGTCGCCGGTGCCAAAGTGTTTCCTGCTGGCTGCAACGAAAGTCTCGTGGGTGCCCTGCAGGATACCTTGCGTGCCGATATATATCCAGGAGCCGGCTGTCATCTGACCGAACATCATGAGTCCGGCAAGTTCCAACTCGTCGAAATACTCCTTGGTCGCCCACTTGGGAACGAGATTTGAGTTGGCGATGAGGACGCGTGGAGCATGAGCAAAGGTACGGAATACCCCCACGGGCTTGCCTGACTGGACGAGCAGTGTTTCGTCATTCTCAAGTTCCTTGAGAGTGCGGACTATGGCATCGAAACAGTCCCAGTTGCGCGCAGCCCGTCCGGTGCCTCCGTAGACGATGAGCTGCTCCGGATGCTCGGCAACCTCTGGGTCGAGGTTGTTTATCAGCATCCGTAACGCTGCTTCCTGGTGCCATCCTTTACATGAGATTGTACTTCCCCGCGGGGCTTTTAGGGGCCGATACTCTCTCATTTCCGCGCTGTAGCCTCGGAAGTAATCATGCGTCTGTTCAACGGTCACAGCATGGTGCTGGCCTGCTCGTGAAGCTCTGTTTTCTGTTGCGCAGCTACCTGAGCTTGGAGAGTCGAACGCAGCTTACTACAGAGCCACAGACTAGCCTGGCCAGATACACACCGGGCACAACTTGGCGCCCATATTGATCGTTTCCGTCCCATTCCACTGTGCCTCTCGCAGCGAGGGTCCTGACCAGTCTGCCGGTTACATCACGGATGAATATGGTTGCCGGCGTCAGTTCATCCCAGGCGAATCTAGTTGTCCTTGAAAACACCGCCGGGGTCACTGAGAGTTGCAGGTGACCGACTTTGGTAACCGAGTTCTCAGAAATGCCCACCTCACCGACGTGGATAACTGAATCGTAGGGATAGAGATTGCGTCCGGTGACAACAAGACGCATCGGCCCGGTGTCAACCGGGTTAACATCAAGCCTGATGGTGCCTTGAGGGTCTGTATATCCCCAGACGTAGACACTCGTGTCCATCGAAAGGCAGACAAGGGCGCTTTCCACCGGAGTGCCGTCGAGGGTGACAGTAACCGGTACTGATTGCGGTACTGGTTCGATCTGCGCAGGGTAAGCAACCTGGGGCAGACATGGCAAGCCGGTCCAGACTCCCAGCTCGGGATCTCCCAAGAGGTTGAAACCACGGTAGTCGCTTGTGTAGGAGGGATACTCCGCGTACAGTTGTTCCTTAGCGCGCAGGCAGGCATGGCCGAGGTGCCAACGGCGTTCGGAAAAGAGACCGGTGACGAAACCACGAGCTACCGCGCTGCGTACCAGAGCGACATTGCTTGCTGAGTGCGTGTTGCCAAAAAAGGCCACCGCTCCTTTGGGATTAGCCGAGGTACCACTCTTCAGCCAGGCCTCTCCTACCATCGACTCCCCAGGTGCGAGCGTCATCGTCTCACAGGTGATTGAAAGGATTATGGGTAGACGCTTGCCGCTGAGGCAAGCAGCAGGGTTGACAGCAAACGGACGATACCAGTTCGCCGTTGCGGTACCACGATAGAGAACCAACCCGGTTCCGTTGCTGACCGACAGCTCAACGTCAGTGGCGGTGTCTCCGCGAGATGATGCGAGCGAGTCGAAGCGAATGAATCCGTTTGTTCGGGCCAGGTTTATTGCTGTCCGGATGTCATTCCAGTAGACGTAGGCATCGTTGTCGCCGAGGTCGCGGCCGCGG
>JBDRUL010000156.1:2530-4045 GCA_039801305.1 Caldifarciminota bacterium
GCAATGTCAGGGGTCTTTTCGTAGGTAAGAGTCTTCTGAACCATTACGTCACATTGTGCTGTTGATTTGCAGGGAAACCGACCCACCGGGATCTCCTGCCTGAAGTCGCCGGTCATGTCGCCGTAGAGGTTGTCGGAGTAGTAGTAGAATCCCTGTTGCAGAGTGTAGCGTCTTGCGGGAATCTGCGACGGCGAGCCTACAAGCAGAACGAATTCCGGTCTGACCGGCCAGGTGTTGTAGGCGTTTCTAATATAGTTCTTGATTGCTGCAGTGTCATTACCCACCTGGGACTGCGGAACGAGCTTGGTCTGCATTCCTTTTGCGTGCTTCCATTCTGCGAGCGGGCGGATTGAGGAGAGATAACTGTCGTTGCAGATAATTAGATAACGCGCGCCCTCTAGCCCGGCTGCGATGCCGATTCCCAGCAAGGCGGCACAAGTGAGGAACCGTCTCATTCATACCTCCGCAAGTTGGACGGGACCACCTTCGGCTTGAGCATAGCAGCGTAGATTACGAAGTTTAGTATAGCCCGAAGACCTTTCCGGTCAAGCATTGAGAGCTTGGCTGTGGTTTACCAGGAGATCAGATATACGTTAAGCTGGGGTGATTTTGCAAATCAACGCCAATTCATAGAGTTATGCCTGCCAAGCAGATCAACCCCGGCTGTCGGGGTGGGCAGCCCCGGGACGATTCCCCAGGTGCTAGTCCCGGTGCTGGCAGGAGTGCACTCCGGGATGCCTTTCGGATGCCGGCAGGCCACTCAGGCAGGAGTCCGCCTGCCTGTGCTGGCGGGTGTCTAGTTGACCGCTCTGGCTGGAATGCTAATGGTTCTGCTGATCGGGTTGCCGCGACAGTAGCAGTCCTACCTGCTGAAGGGGGTGCGGCCGGGAGTGCATGTCGGGATGCCCTACCGGTTACTGCCCCGGGCGCCGTGTCAGCTGCCGTGCTGGATGTATTTGCGGGTGCCAACTCGATGCCCGAGCCCAGCTCTAGGTAACACGGGGATAGAGTCCTGGACACTGGTTTGGCTCGTGCGAACGTTTGAGAGGTGGGATGCGGAGGCGTGATAGAACTACCGGGCACCATTAACAGTGGCAGGTACGACCATATTGGAACAGATACCCAATTGCACAAAAGGCTTGGCACCACGCGCTTCGCTGTCATTTTCTTGACAGAGAAGCCACAGCGGATATCTTGGGCGCAGTCACTGTGGCACCAGGGCTGTCTGTGATGAGAGTGTCTGCAAGACGAATCGTGCGCCGTGAAGGAAGGTTGCGCATCGGCATCATCGGTGGCAGCGGCGTCTACGAGATGGAGGGTCTGTCCAATGTCGAAGAGGTCAAGCTCGATACCCCCTTCGGCGCGCCCTCGGATGCCTACGTCTTGGGTGAACTTGAGGGGCAACGCGTAGCATTCCTCAGCCGACACGGCCGGGGACACCGCATCAGCCCCACGCGGCTCAACTCGCGCGCCAATATCTGGGGCTTCAAGATGCTGGGGGTGGAGTATCTGATC
>JBDRUL010000157.1:0-4031 GCA_039801305.1 Caldifarciminota bacterium
ATCGCCCGGGACAAGAAGAATGGAAAGTTTCGGGACAGGCGCGGGGAGACGCTGTTCATTGACGCAAGGGAACTGGGCAGGATGGTTGATAGAATCCATCGTGAGCTGACAGAAGATGACATCCAGCGCATCGCCGGCACCTATCATGCCTGGCGGGGCAGGGGTCAGACCTATTCGGACATTCCTGGGTTCTGCAAGAGCGCGACGCTGGAAGAGATCCGCAGGCATGGCCATATCCTCACGCCCGGCCGCTACGTCGGGGTTGAACCGCAGCCTGAAGACACCGAGCCGTTCGAGAAGAAGATGAAGCGACTGACCGCAGAACTTGAACAGCGGTTTGCCGAAAGCGCAAGGCTGGAGAAGGAGATACTGAAGAACCTGAAGAGGTTGGGCTACGAGGGGTGAAGAGCGAAGGGTGAATGGTGAAATGAGGACGTGAGGTGTCGGAGAGCAAGCGGGATCTGAAGGAACGGACATTCGCGCTCGGGGTACGGGTTGTTGCGCTTTGCCGAACGCTCGACCGGCGTGACTCAACATGTCGGATTCTTGCTGGCCAGCTTCTGCGTTCTGGAACCTCGGTCGGCGCGAATATCGAAGAGGCCCAAGCGAGTCAGAGCCGCGCCGACTTCCTCTCAAAGTGCTCGATTGCCTGCAAAGAGGCGCGGGAGACTCACTACTGGCTGAGGCTGCTTGCGGCCTCGGGGGCTGTCGGACGCCGGGAAGTCGCCGGTCTCCTCGATGAGTGCGACCAGGTCATTGCCATCCTCACAGCAATAGTCAAAAAGGTCAAGCAGGGGGCGAAGTGAACCTGCCTTTTCACCATTCCCCATTCACAACTTGCCATTTCTTGGGGTGCTGACCATGCCGAGAGGGTGGCGGAAAGTGGCATTCAATGAGGCTGTCACAGTCAACCCGCCCGTTGCTCTCAGGCGTGGGGACACCTACGGCTTCGTAGATATGGACTCTGTGTCACCGGGCGCACGGTACGTCGGCGCGGTGGAACAACGCATATTCGAAGGAGGTGGTGCTCGCTTCATGCACGGCGATACGCTGATGGCCAGGATCACTCCATGCCTTGAGAACGGAAAGATAGCTCGGTTCAGGGGCACTACCTCCGACGAGGTTGCCTTTGGTTCGACCGAGTTTATAGTTATTCGTGGGCGGCCAGGTATCACCGACAACGACTTCGCGTATTACCTGACTCGTTGGGACTATGTTCGCGGCTATGCCATATCTCAGATGACCGGCAGTTCAGGCCGTCTTCGTGTCCCAACCTCTGCCTTGAGCCAGCTTAACGTAGCTATCCCACCCCTTCCTGTTCAGCGCCGCATTGCCCGCATCCTTGGTGCGCTGGATGACAAGATTGAGCTGAACCGGAAGATGAACGAGACGCTGGAGCAGATGTGTCGGGCAATCTTCAAGTCGTGGTTCGTTGACTTCGAACCCGTGCGGGACAAGGGCATGGTTGACTCGGAGTTGGGGATGATTCCGAAGGGATGGGAAGTCAAGGCGCTGGGCGATGTCGCCACCGTGATCAAGGGGCGTTCGTACTCCAGCGATGAGCTGCAGCCATCGAAGGTTGCGCTCGTCACTCTCAAGTCGTTTAACCGCGGCGGCGGCTATCGAGCCGATGGACTGAAGTCATTCACCGGCGAATTCAAGCCAGAGCATGCCATCCGGCCGGGCGAGGTAGTCATCTCCTTCACGGACGTGACGCAGGCCGCGGAGGTCATCGGCCGACCTGCCATAGTCCGAGCTTCCTCCGATTATGACACCCTCGTTGCATCGCTGGACGTAGGCATCATCAGGCCCAATCAAACATTCCTGTCCGCCCCGTTCTTCTACTGTCTGCTGAGTGCGCAGGATTTCACCGACTACATCTTAGGTTACGTGAATGGAACTACCGTCCTGCACTTGGACAAGCAGGGAATCCTATCCTATCGGTTCGCTTACCCACCAACTTCTGTCGCGCAGGCGTTCGCCGATATCGCCGTCCCGGCGTTCGCCAGAATCGACGCAAACGAGTCAGAATCCCGCACCCTTGCCGCTATCCGCGATGCGCTGCTGCCGAAGCTGATGAGCGGAGAGATTGAAGTCATGTAGTCGGACGCGTCAGACAGGCCGGAAAGATGGCTGAGCACTTCTCCGAGTCCACCGTCGAAGAAGCCGCCCTGGGCTGGCTGGCCGAGCTGGGCTGGCAGGTGAGGCACGAGCCGGAGATTGCGCCCGGCGAGATATTCGCGGAGCGGCAGGATTACGGTGAAGTAGTCCTGCTGGAGCGGTTTCGGAATGCATTGCAGCGGCTGAACCCGGACCTGCCTGAAGGGACGCTTGCCGATGTTGAGCGCCGGCTGCTGCGGCCTGAGTCTCCGCTGCTTTCCGCGAACAACCGGCAGTTCCACCGCTGGCTGGTTGACGGCGTGACCGCTGAGTTCCGGGCATCGGATGGCGAGGTGCGCGGCCGACCGGTGCAGCTTGTGGATTTCGAAGAACCCGAGAATAATGACTGGCTGGCGGTGAATCAGTTCACCGTTGTGGAAGACGGCCATAACCGGAGACCGGATGTTGTGCTGTTTGTGAATGGTCTGCCGCTGGGCGTTATCGAGCTCAAGAACCCGACTGAGGAACAGGCGGACATCTGGTCGGCGTTCAATCAGGTTCAGACCTACAAATCTGAGATTCCATCGCTGTTTGTCTATAATGAGGCGCTGGTGGTCTCGGACGGGCTTGAGGCGCGGATGGGGACCCTGACTTCGGGCAAGGAGTGGTTTCTGCCGTGGCGGACGATTGAGGGGCGCGAGGTTGAGCCAGAATCAAGGCCACAGCTTGAGGTGTTGCTCAGAGGTGTGTTTGAGCATCGCCGGTTCCTTGACCTCTTGCGCTACTTCATCGTGTTTGAGGATGAGCGGACCGGCGGACTTACCAAGAAGATGGCGCGGTATCACCAGTTTCATGCGGTGCAGGCTGCGGTGGAGGCGACGGTTGCGGCTGCGCGGCCCGGGGGCGACCGCCGATGCGGTGTGGTCTGGCACACTCAGGGCTCGGGCAAGAGTCTGACGATGGCTTTCTATGCCGGCCGCATCGTCCAGCACTCGGCATTGGGGAATCCGACGGTCGTGGTTATCACCGACCGGAACGACCTTGATGACCAGCTTTTTGACACCTTCTGCCGATGCCAAGAGCTCTTGCGTCAAACCCCGAAACAGGCTGAAAGTCGGGAGCATCTGCACCAACTTTTGCAGGTTGCATCGGGTGGCGTGGTATTCACGACGATTCAGAAGTTCCTGCCCGAGTCTGGGCGGATGCCGCGCCTCTCGGAACGGCATAACATTGTGGTGATTGCCGATGAGGCGCACCGGAGCCAGTATGACTTTGTTGACGGTTTTGCCCGGAATCTGCGCGATGCCCTGCCCAATGCCTCGTTTATCGGGTTCACTGCCACACCGATAGAGTTCTCGGACCGCAATACCCGGGCGGTCTTCGGCGACTACATCAGCGTCTATGACATCCAGCGGGCGGTGGAGGATAAGGCGACCGTGCCGATCTTCTACGAGAGCCGTCTGGCAAGACTGGACCTGCCCGAAGATGAGAAGCCGAGGGTTGACGCCGAGTTCGAGGAGGTGACCGAGGCTGAGGAGGTTGAGCACAAGGAGCGGCTGAAGTCGAAGTGGGCAAGGCTGGAAAAGGTGGTGGGCACGAAGAAGCGACTGGAGCAGGTGGCAAAGGACCTGGTGGAGCACTGGGAGCAGCGACGGGAAGTGCTGGAGGGCAAGGCGATGGTGGTCTGCATGAGCCGCAGGATCTGCGTTGATCTTTACGAGGAGATTGTGCGGCTGCGGCCGGAATGGGGCGGCGATGATGAAACAAGCCGGGTGATGGTCGTGATGACCGGCTCGGCAAGCGACCCGGTTGGATGGCAGCGTCATATCCGCAACAAGGAGAAGCGAAGGGAGCTAGCTGACCGGTTCAGGGACCCGAAGGACCGGTTCCAGATTGTCATCGTCCGCGACATGTGGCTGACCGGATTTGAT
>JBDRUL010000158.1:0-4014 GCA_039801305.1 Caldifarciminota bacterium
CGGAACAATGAGAAAACCAGGCAACCAGCCAAGTTGTCCAGCCATGACTGTCGCGGCGTTGAGGGATACGATGAGCCAGGTGACGAGACGGATTTCGGCAATTGCGAGCAGTCTGAGGAATTCGACAGTTGCGATTGCTGCCCAGACGGCTGTGAGCAGAGTCAGCGGTATGGGGTTGTTTACGAACACTGCCCCCAGGACGAGCAGTATCAGGCCGATTCCTACGAGAGTCCTGCTGACCAGTCGGTTAGCCATCGGTTCTGCCAAAGCGGCGTTGTCGGCGTCTGAAGTCTGCTATGGCGGCAGCAAGGTCATCAGGTCCGAAATCCGGCCAGAGGGTTTCTGTGAAATAGAGTTCAGTGTAGGCAAGCTGCCACAGCAGATAGTTGGAGATGCGCATCTCACCGCCGGTGCGGATCAGGAGATCAGGGTCAGGCAGTGCCGGTTCATAGAGCAGAGTGGCGAAGTCAGTCTCTGACAGCGGTGTGCGGATTTCCTGAAGTGCCCGGTTGCAGGCGTCAACGATCTCGGCACGACCGCCGTAACTCACTGCCAAGGTAAGCGTCAGGCCGGTGTTCCGGCTGGTATCCTCAATCAGCTTTATGAACCTGATCCGTACGCGCTCAGGTATGTCGTTGATACGTCCGATTACGCGGACGCGAACGTTATTCTTAATGAGGTCGCGACGCTCTCTCTCTATTGCGTTGCCGAAAAGGGACATGAGGTGATTTACCTCCGCTGGAGGACGTTGCCAGTTCTCGGTTGAGAAAGCGTAGACCGTCAGATAGTTGATACCCAGAGCCGGGCAGGCTTCGACGATCTTCCGCAGAGCCTTGACTCCAGCCCGGTGGCCCATGTCCCGGGGCAGCCCGCGAGCTGCTGCCCAGCGGCCATTGCCATCCATGATGATGGCGACGTGAGTTGGGATCTGATCGGGGCTGGTGGTGGTCAATTCACTACACAGCTACAGGCTGAGCCGGCCGCCTGAGAGCGGTACGAGATTCGTACCTCTCATTTCTCCATGATTTCGGATTCCTTGTGGCGCAGGATCTCGTCAACTTTGGCAATGAATTCGTCAGTGAAAGACTGCACCTTCTTCAGTCCGGTCTTGGAATCGTCTTCAGAGATCTGTTTCTCCTTCTCCAGCTTCTTGATCGCTTCGTTTGCCTCACGGCGGATGTTGCGGATGGCAACACGGGTGTCCTCGGCCAGTTTGGCGCAGAGCCGTGTCAGTTCGCGGCGCCGTTCCTCAGTCAACGGAGGAATCGGAATTCTGATCATGTTCGCTTCGACGTGGGGGGTCAAGCCGAGTTCAGCCTTCAGTATCGCTTTTTCGATCTCGGGCAGGATAGTTCTGTCCCAGGGCTGAACTACCAGCTGACGTGGTTCGGGTACTGATATGCTGGCGACCTGTTTCAGAGGGACTGGTGTGTTGTAGTAGTTGACCCGTACAGCATCGAGTATGGCCGGGTTGGCGCGGGCAGTCCGGATGCGGGCGAACTCTGCTTCCAGCAGATTGATAGCCTTGGTCATCCGCGCTCGGTAATCTGCATAGAGTTTGTCTAGCATACGATACTCCCTATTCTCTTGCCGGCGATCAGGTCTACGATCGCCGATGGTTTTCTGATGTCAAATATAACTATGGGTATGCGGTGTTCCATGCAGAGGGCGAAGGCGGTTGAGTCCATCACTCCGATTCTGTTCTTCAGGGCGTAATCATAAGTCAGGCAGGGGATGAATCGTGGTTTTCTGGACTTCTTGGGGTCGGCAGAGAATACCCCGCGGACAGAGGTGCCTTTGAGAATGACGTCCAGTCTGAGCTCAGCGGCACGCAAGGCGGCGGCGCTGTCGGTTGAGAAGAACGGGCTGCCGGTGCCTCCGCTCAATATCAGAATTTTTTTCTGCTCCAGTGCCATCAGCGCGTTGTGTACGTCATAGCCGGCTACGATTCCCGGGATGGGAAAGGCACAGAGATGGAGTACCGGGACAGCTGGAGCCAGCATGTCAGAGAAACGGATTCCGTTGATGACGGTCGCGAGCATGCCGGCATGGTCGGTCGCGACCCTGTTTGAAAGAGGGCAGTCACGGCCACGGACAAAGTTGCCGCCGCCAGTTACTATCGCCAGCCGGATATCACGGTGGTGGGCAGTGATCAGCTGTCTGACTACCGAGTGAGCGGTCTCCTCGTCTATGAGGACTTCCCCGGAAACCTTTATCAGGACGCGTTTCAGCGGACGCCGGCTACTCACCGACTTTGAAGCGTACAAAACGGCGGATGACTATGTTCTCTCCGAACTTGGCGATATTCTCCTTGAGGTACTCCCCGACTGTTTTCTCCGGAGCCTTGACAAACTGCTGCTCGAGGAGGCAGACGTCGGCATAGAATTTCTCGAGTTTGCCCTGGACAATCTTGGTGATGACATTTGCCGGTTTGCCCGACTGGGCGATCTGTTCTTCATAGATGCGCTTCTCCCGCTCCACGGCTTCAGGCGGGATGCCGTTGCGATCTATTGCCAGTGGGTCGCAGGCAGCTATGTGCATGGCAATGTCCCGTACAAAACGGCGGAAGTCCTGATTACGGGCGACGAAATCGGTCTCGACGTCAACCTCGAGGAGTACACCCAGCCGTTCTCCCGGGTGGATATAGGCTTCAACAACACCTGCGGCAGTCGGGCGCTCGGCTTTCTTGGCAGCCTTGGCAACTCCCCGCTTGCGCAGTATTTCTATGGCCTTTTCGATATCGCCGTCTGCCTCAGCCAGTGCGGTCTTGCAGTCCATGATGCCAGCACCGGTGCGGCGACGCAGCTCAACCACTCGTTCAGTGGACTCACTCACTGTTCCTCCTTGACCTCAGTGTCGAACTGCTTGCGACCGTCCAGAACCGCGTTTGCAATTGTTCCGGTCACGAGCCGGATGGAGCGTAACGCATCGTCGTTCCCGGGGATCGGGAAGTCTACGGCGTCAGGATCGCCGTTCGTGTCTATCAGCGCCACTACGGGAATTTTTGTGCGACGGGCTTCGGCAACGGCAGTTGCTTCCCGTACAGGATCGATGACGAAAAGAGCACCAGGCATCCTGTCCATCTGTCGCAGGCCTCCGAACATCCGCGCCAGACGGCGGTGTTCCCGCTGCAGTAACACGATCTCCTTCTTGGTGTTGGTGGTGTCGCCGATGTCAGCGAGCTGACGCTCGATGGTAGCCAGGCGGACGATCCGGCTCGAGACCACCTCGAAGTTTGTGAGTAATCCGCCAACCCAGCGATCTGTAACATAACAGGAGTCACATCGCTGGGCTTCTTCCTCGACGATCGGCCGTGCCTGCTGTTTGGTGCCGACAAAGAGTACATCACCGCCGGATTCGGTAACTGAACGGATCACGTCATAGGCAATCCGCAGGCGCTCAAGTGTCTTCTCGAGGTCGATGACAAATATCCCGTTTCTCTTGCCGAAGATGAATGGCTTCATCTTCGGATTCCAACGACGCGAATGGTGTCCAAAGTGCAGGCCGGCTTCGAGCAGAGTCTTGAGTGTTAGCGTTTGGTCCACTGGAAGCGTTTCCTCCTCTTCGCAAGGCCGTATTTCATTCTTTCCCGCTCACGTGGGTCGCGTTTCAGAAGGTCGGCTGCCTTCAGTACCTTGCGCAGCTCGGCATTGTGGGTAACCAGTGCACGCGCTGCACCGAGCGATACCGCCGCAGCCTGGGCACTCAGTCCTCCGCCGGATACGGTGCACCTGAGGTTGAATGCTCCGACGAGACCGGTTGTGCGAAGCGGTGCTGTGGCGGTCCGGATGAGGTCTTCGCGGCCGAAGTACTTTTCAAGGGTGCGGTTGTTCACCAGCATCTCGCCGGTTCCGGGGGTTAGCCAGACCTTGGCGGTAGCGGTCTTGCGGCTGCCGGTTGCCGAGTAGATCCTATCCATTGGTTGCCATCCTTTTCGGATTCTGGGCAGCGTGGGGATGTTCAGGGCCGGCGTATATGTGGAGGCGGCGGAGACGACGCGCTTGCAGGCGGTTC
>JBDRUL010000159.1:0-4010 GCA_039801305.1 Caldifarciminota bacterium
AGTCGTCTCCGGCGGATTCTCCTTCACCACTCTCCGCGCTACCATCAGCCATCTGCTCCAGCCTGATATCAGACCGCAGTTTGGCAAGATCACCTGCATCTACGGTGCCCGTTCAGCCGGAGAACTGCTCTACAAGGAAGAGATCAGAGCCTGGGAATCAAACCCTCAATTGAGTCTCCATCTCTGTGTTGACCGAGCCTGCAGCGACGGCTGGCCCCTGCTCGAAGGTCTGGTGCCGGACATACTCAGGAGTGTGGCGCCGTCATCAACGAACGCCATTGCGCTTGTGTGCGGCCCGCCCATAATGATCCGCTACACCTATCCGGTTCTCACCGAACTCGGCTTCAAACCCGAACAGGTATTTCTCTCGCTAGAAAACCGGATGAAATGCGGCATCGGCAAGTGCGGACACTGCAATATCGGACCCAAGTACGTCTGCAAAGACGGCCCGATCTTCTCCTGGGCAGACCTCACCCACCTGCCCGCAGAGTACTAGGCACCTACGTCAACCTAAACTGGTCAGGAACACTGAGAGCCTAACGCCATTCTGCCGCCGCGTGAGTCCCTTTGCAAGGGCCCTTGCTGGGTAACTCCTGCTTTCCTTGTTGAAGCGTAGTGCCACGTTGCAGCTATTCGGTAACCGCCTGCCTAACCCTTGTTCCCACCAAGAATTGGCTTAGGAACCCTCCCAGAAGCGAGCTCGGAAGTCCATTCTGGAACACATAACCCATGTTACGAGCAAACAGCCTGCAGAGTGGACCAAAGGTTAGGTTACTCTTGCCGTATTAGAAACAAGAGTGAATCCCAGATAAGCAAGATTATAGTACCGACAGCGAATCAGGAGAGCACGGATCTACCAACTGCCTCTCTTCATGCGCCCAGCTTCAGAAGGCGACAGCAGAATTAGGGATGGGGCCCATTGTGATGCACGCCAAATCATCCCGATGTTTGAGGAACTCCCACATCGACGCCACAGCGAAAGTCCAGCGCTATCTTTAGGCTGTAGAACAATAGGCTGTTTTCGTGCATAGTCGATTAGTGCTACCCAATCCGAGAAGGTTGGTTGGACAACGCATCCGTCAGTACCGCAAGAAACGTGGGTGGTCGCAGGAAAAACTCGGCGAGGAAGCTAACCTCCACCGGACCTACATCGGCCAAGTTGAACGGGGCGAGAAGAGTATCGGCATTGACAATCTATTCAAAATCGCCAACGCACTTGGCATCAGCGCATCAGACCTGGTAAGATGATGAAAGAATACAGTAAAGCGCCTCCCTCCATCCAACCTAAAGAAAAGAAGCCCATCTCTGTTGCGACTGAGCAATCCACAACCAATGAAACTACTCTGGCTAAGCATCACCCCATAGACATAGGCTACCACAGGACATGCCGATGTCGGCCGAGTCACATAAACTGTATGAGCCCCAAAGAATGGTTGAAGGCGCAGCTAGGTGTGTGGCAATTTTCCTACGAAGCACGAGACCTCAGAGACAAGAGCGTGCATCCAGCCACTTTCCCCATTTCTTTATCGCGCAGAGTTATTGAATGACTGACACGTGAAGGCGAGCTGGTACTTGATCCGTTCGTCGGAAGCGGCACGACTCTTTTGGCGGCGAGGGACTTGGACCGTAACGCTGTGGGATTCGACCTACAAGAGAAGTATGTGCGTTTGTGTGAACAACGACTAAGGGACAGTTCCAACCTGTTCAACCGCACGAGACAGTTGGTAATACTCGACGACGCCAGGAACATCCCCTACTACCTTGCGCCCGAGACAGTTAGTTTGATATGGACTTCACCACCATACGCCAATTTGCTTAACCGACCGAGAAGAAACAAGTCGCGCAGGTTCCGTGAAAATGAGCAGTTTGGGAAAGTAGAACAGTACTCACAAGACCCCCGCGACCTAGGAACTCTTCCTCTTGAAGCATACACCGAGGCAATGGGAGAGATATTCCAGAAACTATTGCCGCTCCTACGCCCCAGGGCTCACTGCGTCATAAACATATCTGATATGTGGTGGGAGAACCGGAGGGTCACACTCCACATATCCATCGTCGAGGAACTCCGGAGGCGTGGCTACGAACTCCGTAACATCATAATCTGGGACAGAACAAACGTGGTCAACAAGATTGGCATCTTTGGCTGGCCCAGCAACTATATCACCATGGGGGTTACTTACGAGTACTTACTTGACTTCTGGCGTCCTCCCGAAAGGTAAATCTCGCATCTAGATGCGCCTTTACACAAAGGAAGAACTGATAGCGGCTATCCGCAAAGTCGTAGACCATGGATGGCATAGGAGCATCAAGAGAACTGTTGACACCAGAAATGATGGTGCTGTAGGCAACACGCTAGAGAAGTTACTGGACATCAAAGAAAACAATCTCCCGATACCCAATATGCGCGAGTGGGAGCTTAAAGGACAGCGAGCCCATACAAGCTCTTTAGTGACTCTTAAGCACATCGAACCTTCACCTCGGGCAGTAGAGATTGTCCCGCGAGTCCTGCTCCCTCAATTCGGATGGAAACATCGGCTCGCTGGGATTAAGTATCCCAAGTCCGAAATGAGTTTTCGTTCTACCACAAGTGCAACTTCGTATACAAGAAGAGGCTTTCGAATAGTTGTGGACCATGTGGAGAAGAAGGTAAAGCTCGAGTTTGTTGCGGCTAAAGCAGACAGTTCCGCACCTGACGTCTCAGCTTGGCTTGAACTAGTTGAGAAACGTCGTGGATTGGGACCCCTGGACCCCGAACCCTACTGGGGGTTTGAGGATCTGAATTACGCCATCGGTGAAAAGGTCAAGAACTGTTTTTATGTGGTGGCAGACTCGCGGATTGACGGCGGTCGTGAATTCTTTTGCTACAGAGAGCTCCACATACTAAGCGGCTTCTCGTTTGCGAAATTCCTAAACTGCGTTGAGCAAGGTGTGATACTCGTAGATTTTGACGCACGCACCGGTCATAATCATGGAACGAAGTTCCGCATCAAACAAGATTCCTGGCACAAACTCTATTCATCTGTCAAGCGAGTGATTTAGCGTCGAAAACCAAAGATGAACAGCAATGGAACGAAACGAGACTGACAGCGACAGGCAATGATAAGCAACTTCCTTGATCGTAGTGCGACTTCGCCAGGTAATATAGGTGGAACTCGATATGTTGCCATATGTGATTCTATCCCTTCGGACAACGATCGCCCTGTTAGAAACCACGCGGATCGCCCGGAAAGGAAAATGGCGGTCTAGTTCTTCGAGGTAGTAGCTTTTAGAAAATCCCAATATTGAAAATTATGCCTTCCTCAATACCATTGGTGCCGTGAGCTGCTATTTCGAAGTTAGCACTTGCTCGACATCAAGGCACGGTCATGTCTCGGAATTGGCGCATGGCAAACAATGGGGAGACCCGAATCTATGAGGCTGCTCATCCTCGGTTCGGGTATGATGGCACGGGCGGTGGCTTATGACCTGACACGGCAGAATGATGTGGAATCGGTGATAGTTGCCGACCAGGAGCCAAAACAACTGAAGAAGCTTACCGGCTGGCTGAAGAGCCCGAAGCTCAGGACAGTCAGAGTCGATGTGACCGACCGACCGGCAATGTACCGACTGACGAAGGAATGTGATGTAGCAGTCAGTTGCGTCCCCTATTTCTACAATCTTGCGCTTACCCGGATTGCCATTGCTACAAGAACCCATTTCTGTGACCTGGGTGGGAATAACACGATCGTGCGGAAGCAGCTTGAGCTGAACAACCGAGCACACAGAGCCAATGTGACGGTTGTTCCTGACTGCGGTCTGGCACCCGGGATGGTGAATATCCTCGTGGCTGACGGGTTCTCCAGGCTGGACCAGGTAGAGGATGTCCGCATCCGGGTTGGTGGTCTGCCACGAAAACCGAAACCACCTCTCCATTACCGGCCGGTCTTCTCCGCTCATGGTCTCATCAATGCGTATTCTGAACCCTGTCTAACACTCCGCAATGGCCGGCGCCAATGGGTTGAACCCTTGAG
>JBDRUL010000160.1:0-3999 GCA_039801305.1 Caldifarciminota bacterium
GACACGTGGTGGCAAACAGAGACCGGCACCTTCATGATTTCGCCGTTACCAATCACCCCACTGAAGCCTGGCTCCGCAACCCTGCCTTTGCCGGGAATAGCTGCCGAGGTAGTAGACAATAACGGCAATCCTGTCAAACCCGGTGAAAACGGCTTCGCTGTTCTGCTGAAACCTTGGCCGGCAATGCTCAGGACGCTATACAACGACCCTGACCGCTACAAGCAGACTTACTGGTCGCGTTTTCCCGGGAAGTATCTTACGGGTGACTCCTGCACTAAAGACGCCGACGGCTACTTCTGGTTCCGCGGTCGCGCCGATGAGGTTCTGAATGTAGCTGGGCACCGACTGGGGACAGCAGAAATCGAATCAGCCCTCGTTGCCCATCCCGCTGTAGCCGAAGCAGCCGTTATAGGGATACCGGATGAAGTCAAAGGCGATGTCCCCAAGGCATATGTGACTCTGAAAGTGGGGTTCGAAAAGTCTGAGACCCTGAAGGAAGAACTCAAGAAGTGGGTAGCCACGGAGATCGGACCAATTGCTAGACCAGACTCGATTGAATTCCGCGACAAGCTCCCAAAGACCCGTTCGGGAAAGATCATGCGTCGTTTACTTAAGGCTGAAGCGCTTGGCAAGCCAGTTGGAGACATTTCTACTCTGGACGAGTAAAGTAATGCTGCCTTCAACAGTATCCTCGACTGCTACCAGTCTGCTCGCAAGACCTCCGCAAGCGGTTTCTCATGACACTTTCGGGTACGTTTGATGACACAACTAAAGTCTTGTAATGAATCGGGCTGCTTTAACCGCTGGCTAGTTGTCGCAGGTGCGCTGCTGATCCAGGTTAGCTTGGGCGCCGTCTACATCTGGAGTGTTTTCCGTACACCACTTCTTGAATCATTCAGAACGTGGTCAAAGACCCAGGTAACACTACCATCCCAGCTTGTACTTGCCGCATTTGCATTGGCAGTAATCATCGCCGGGCGTGTACAGGATAGATTTGGTCCGCGCATGGTTGCCACCGCCGGCGGACTGGTTCTCGGTCTTGGGCTTATCCTTGCTCGCTTCACTTGGGAAGCCGGCAAACCTCTCGGCGCGCCCCCAACCCCCCAGAATCCTGGCGCTGCTCTTGCGTGGCTAATTATGACCTTCTCAGTTCTCGGCGGCATCGGAATCGGTGCCGCCTATGTCTGCCCCATTGCGACATGCGTCAAGTGGTTTCCAGACAAACGTGGACTTATCACGGGACTTGCAGTCGCCGGCTTCGGTGCTGGAGCAGTTTTCTTTGGACCACTTGCGGAAGGACTAATATACGGGAAAAACTACAGCCTACTTGGGATCAACCTCTTCCCCCTTCCTAGGATAGGCGTCTTCAACACTTTCTTGACACTTGGTGTCGTCTTTCTGGTTGTTATCGTACTCAGCGCACAGCTTCTCCGAAACCCACCCTCTGGCTACAGTCCCCCGGGTTGGACTCCCTCGCAAACTACTGCGGTGTCACCGACAACGCTCGATTTCTCTCCCGGGCAGATGCTACAGACTTGCCGCTTCTGGCTGTTGTGGCTGACATATTTCGCTGGCTGCACCGCTGGCCTTGGGCTCATAATGAACTCAAAGTTCATATGGCAGTCGTTTGCAATCGGCCGACTTGCTGGACAGCAACCACTGCCTAGGGAAACTTTCGACGCAATCAGTAGCGCAGGCGCGCTAGCTGTCGGTTTGCAGTCTATTTTCAACGCTGCTGGTCGCATCGTCTGGGGGAAAGTATCAGACCTGATCACTCGAAGGACAGCCTTATTTGTAATGTTCTTGCTCTGTGGCACCGCCATGCTCATGATGGATCGTCTGCGCGAGTACCCCCTATATATCGTTGGAATTTGCGTTGTTGGTCTCTGCTTTGGGGGTTTTCTCGCCTTGTACCCCGCACTAACCGCAGACTTTTACGGAACAAGGCACTATGGCGTTAACTACGGTTGGATGTTCAGCGCTTACGGGTCTGGAGGTATAGTCGGTCCCTACCTCATCGGCGCCCTAATCCGCACCGTCGAACGTGTTGCCTACAATGTTGCAGCCACTGCTCCAGCCTCGGGTATATCGCCCGCAAAGTACTTTGATGTCGCCGACTACAGCACTGCCTTTTTCGTAACAGGAATTATGTGTCTAGCCGCGGCGGGTCTTGTGCTTCTTATCCCGAAACAAAATGCAGGTGGTGGTCCACCAGCAGACAGTCAAGAGTTCAGCAGGAGGAACTAAATGTTGAAGAGACTCTCTCCGGCCGAGATCGAACATCTGACCGCCAAAGCAAGACAACCCTCAGAGGACGCACTGCGCCTCCATCCGTTCTACCGCGGCAAGTGCCAAGTTGTACCAAAATGTTGTATTCGCGACTTCAATGACTTCGCAATATGGTATACACCCGGCGTTGCCGCACCGTGCAGGGAAATCCATAAAGACTCAGGTCTTTCTTTTCTTTACACCAACCGGGCAAACACAATCTGCGTCTTGACAGACGGAACCCGGGTGCTTGGACTTGGGGATATCGGCCCTGAGGCTTCGATGCCAGTCATGGAAGGCA
This sequence comes from Caldifarciminota bacterium, assembly GCA_039801305.1. Classification (GTDB taxonomy): domain Bacteria; phylum Hydrothermota; class Tepidihabitantia; order Tepidihabitantales; family Tepidihabitantaceae; genus JBDRUL01. The sequence goes on from JBDRUL010000160.1 coordinate 2,570, forward strand.
AGGCCCTACTTTTCAAGTATCTGGGCGGCGTCGACGCGGTACCAATAGCGTTGCGTACCAAAGACCCCGACGAGTTCATTCGTACTGCCAAACTACTTGAACCATCCTTCGGCGGGTTCAACCTTGAGGACATCGCGCAACCAAAATGCTTCCGGATCCTTGACACCCTGCGTGCCGAAATGGACGTCCCTGTCTGGCATGATGACCAGCAAGGGACGGCCGCAGTAACCTACGCCGGTTTGGTGAACGCACTGAAACTGGTAGGCAAGAACATCAGGGATATCAAAGTGGCAATGCTTGGCGCAGGAGCCTCCAACATCGCAATTGCCCGTATTATCATTAAAGGCGGCGTCACGCCGGGCAACATAATAATGTGCGACTCCAAGGGAACCTTGCACAAAGGGAGAATCGAGTTGAGGGAACAATTCCACGAGAAATGGCATATGTGCCAAATATCAAATGCTGAGGATCTCCGCGGAACCATTGCCGACGCAATGAAAGGAGCAGACGTGCTCATTGCCCTCTCGACTCCCGGACCGAACATTGTGAAACCAGAATGGATCAGCTCCATGGCTAAAGACGCCATTGTTTTCGTCTGCGCCAATCCAGTTCCAGAAATCTGGCCTTGGGAAGCCCAGGAAGCCGGCGCACGTATAGTAGCAACTGGACGCTCGGATTTCCCCAACCAGATCAACAACTCCCTTGGTTTTCCCGGTATTTTCAGGGGAGCTTTGGATGTTAACGCGCGCACGATCACAGATGAGATGTGCATTGCCGCGGCCCTCGAGCTTGCAAAGGTAGCAGAGGACCGAGGACTGAGAGAAGACTACCTGATACCCACTATGGATGACTGGGAGGTGTTTCCGCGTGAAGCCGTTGCAGTCGGCATGAAGGCGATTGAACAAGGCGTTGCAAGAATTAGGCTAAGCGAAGAAGAGCTGATGAGAACCGCCACGGAGAAAATAGGACAGGCACGTGAGCTGACTCGGTGGATGATGAAAGAGGGCTTCATCCCTTCTGCACCTGCGTAAGCATATGGTATCGGCCAGCCTATTTCTGTCTGTTAACCTTACCCCCCCACGCAGAAACTAATACGAATTGTTCCGGCTAAGGCCCACACGATCGTGGGCTGTACGAATTCAATCACTCAAATCTATCCGGGGCCTCGTAGTTCGGCGCCTCCTTGATAATAGCCACGTCATGTGGGTGACTCTCGCGCAGCCCTGCACCTGTTATACGCACGAACCTAGCCCTTCGCCTGAACTCAGGCAGAGTTCTTGCTCCACAGAGACCCATCGCAGCACGTAAACCTCCCTCTAACTGGAACAGCACATCTCTAACACTACCGCGGTAAGGTACTCTGCCAACTATTCCTTCCGGAACAAACTTTGTCCGCCCCTCCTGAAAATACCGGTCAGCAGAACCCCTAT
>JBDRUL010000161.1:0-3981 GCA_039801305.1 Caldifarciminota bacterium
TGCCACCCGGCTCTACCGGTTGATCCAGCAGCTCAAAAGACCTCTCGGCAGAAGCCAGACCCCGCTGCAGCACATTTATCTGGTCTGATATCATCCGCAGCGGACCGAACAGCCGGGCGATATATGAGACAAAGAGAAAAAGCGTGCCGATGGTCAGCCTGCCCTGCAGCGCCATTATTCCGCCCACTGCCACCACCAGACCGGTGCAGATCACATCGCCAAAGTCCACCAGCGCCCAGAGGATACTCCACATACCTGCAGCTCTGACCTCCTGGCGGAACTTCTGCCGGTTCAGCTCATCCATCCGTCGGGCAAACCTCTCCTCCTGACAGAACGCACCGATCACCGGCAGCGCTCGGAGCGACTCAGCCACCAGACTGTTGGTCTCGGCTACGGTCTTTCTGACTGCCAGATAGACCGGCCTGACCTTCTGCTGGAATATCCAGAACGCAATCGCAAAGGGCGGCATCAGCACCAGCACCAGCAGGTAGAGCCGCCAGTTGGTGATCGCCATCACCACGCTCATTCCCAGTATCATCAGTCCTGCCTGCACCAGCGTCACAGTGGTGCGGGCAAAGAGCATCTTCAGCGCTTCAGTATCGCTCTCGACCCTTGATATCAGCCTGCCCACCGGCATCCGGTCGAAGAAGGAGACCGGCAGGTCGAGTAGATGCCGAAGCAGCCTGAACTTCAGGTCTGCTGCTCCCAGCTCGCCGGCCTGAGCCAACCAGACACTCTGGAAGTAACCCGCGGCAATCGCTCCAGCCTGCACCAGCAGATAGAGCAGCGAGGTCAGTGCCAGTCCGGCAAGCCCCCGCTCACCCGCAGCGATGTTCACATCTATCGCCCGCTTCAGCAGTACCGGCCCGAGCAGACCCAGTCCCGAAGAGACCAGCAGCAACACTCCTGCCCTGACAATCTGTCCTCTGTACGGAGAGAAGAACTGCCAGAGCCGGCGCAGATAATCCAAGGGTCTGCCGCGCAGCCGGACTGACTCATCTTCAGGCAAACCGATGTCGTGATGCCACATCAGAAGCGTGATTATGCCCCTTCCAACCACTCTGTCCAGCCGCGCTCTCTTGACCAGCCACTCTTGAGGGTCTATCTTCAACCGTGCTGGAACTGCCCGAAGTCGAGGCGATCGCCGAACGTTTGCGCCTGGCTCTCACCAGCGCCCGGGTCAGCTCTGTTCACCTGGAGCGGGCAGCTGCGTTCCGTACCAGCCCTGAATTCCCGGCCACCCGACTGTTCGACCTTGCCAGCACCAGAGTTACCAGCGTCAGCCGTTATGGCCGCGATCTGGTGCTCGGGTTCGACTCCGGAACATTTCTCGGAATCGGTTTTGGTGCAGCCGGCTGGGCAGAGCTCAACCCTGCCCCTTTGACAAGTCCTGAAACACTGCTGCTGTTTGAGTTCGAGTCGAACCGACTGCGGTTCTGTGAACCGCTGGAAAGCAGCCGGGCGGCAATCATGCTCGGAATCGATCCCCGCTCCCTGCTGAACATCGCCGAACTGGGACCAGACCCCTTGAGCCCGAACTTTGACCTCAAGCGGCTTCGCTCCCTGCTGCGCCGGCGCACCCGCTCCCTGCGCCGATTCCTCACTGACCAGAGCTCAATCGCTGGGCTGGGTCCGGCAACAGCCGATGAGATCCTCTTCGAAGCCCGGCTCTCACCCCTGGCTGCGACTGTCGCACTCAGATCGGAGGAGACGATCCGCCTGCACCTGGCCATCAAGAAAGTCCTGCAAACGCTGCTTCTAGCCTATCGCAGCCTGCCTGCCGGAACCATTCCCGACCTGCACAGCCGTCCGCCCCTGAATGTTCACCGCCTGCAGGGCAGACCATGCCGGCACTGCGGCACCACCATTCAGGCTGTCCGCGAAGGTCGGGCAGTTGCCAGCTACTGTCCCTCCTGTCAGACCCGCGGCATAGTTCTGGCTGACCGTCAGCGATGAGTGAGGCACGTCCGCTCGTGGCAATCTCTTCTGAGATTGGCCGGGGACATCCCTCTTATCTTGACTCGGTTCTGACCGCGCTGCAGCAGCTCGGCCGGCAGGTACCGCTGACAACTGCTTGCGGACTCGGCTGGAGTCTCGCCCGTTTACTGTATCGGCTGGGCAGTCAGGGTGGACTTGCCACCAGCCTCTATAATCTGGTTCGTACATCCCGACCCTCCCGTCTCCAGCTCTCTCTGCTGGACTCAGGACTATGCCGGCGATTTCGCGGTACTGATGCGACCGTTATCGTCGATCATCCCCTGCTTGCCCACTTGCTGAGTCCGGTCTGCCCGGTTGCCTATATCCATGCTGAGATCGCCGCACCTGCAATCTGCTCTGTGAAAAAAGCATGGCGGATACTTGTTCCGCTTGAGTATACCGCCTCGCGACTGGTTGCAGCCGGCATCAGCCGTGAGAATCTGTGCATCTGCGGACTCTTCATTGAGCCTGAGATTGCCGCAGTGGCACCGGCTGCCTTTGCCGAGCGCCAGCAAAGGCTCTCATCTTCTGCTGCCACGCTCACCATCGGCTTCTTCACCTCCGGTGCCTATCCCGCCCCCCATCTGCGCGCCATCGACACAGCCGTCGCCTCGGTTCTGGCTGCTGGACACCAGGTGCTGGTCTTTGCCGGCTGCGGGCAGTCCCGGCTCAAGTCCTGTGAAGCCAGAACCTTCAGCTCAAGACAGGAGGAGAACTGTGCCACCGCTGCCAGCTTCACCCAGCTCGACTGTCTGGTTGCCGCTGCGCACGAACGGACAAACTGGGCAGTCGGTCTGGGTCTGCCGATGTTTGCGCTGCTGCCGCACATCGGACCCTTTGCTCATGAAAACTTCGGTTTTGCTGAAGCTCAGGGTGTTTGCCTGCCCCTGTCCGAGCCAGAGAACTTCGGCCGGGAGATCAGAAAGCTGCACCATCAGGGACGGCTGGCTGAGATGTCGGCAGCCGGCTGGGAAAAATTTCCGATTACCGGCGCTGAGACTGCTGCCAGCTATCTGAACAGGCCGTCCTGAATCTCAGGGCAGAATCACCAGCCGGCGTGTCGTTGACTCTCCGCGTACAAAATAGACACCCGGGCTTAGCTGCCGCAGATCGTTTGTGCCCGGCAAGAGCTCCATCACCCTCCTGCCGGAGACATCACAGATGGCTGATCTTTCGCCAATTGCAGACACAAACAGGCTGCCGCGGATGAGAGTTGCGCCACAATGCCGGCGCGAAACTGCTGCCTGCAGTTCCTGCAAACCAGTAAACAGATCGATTACACTGATGCTCGCGCCATTGCAGTTGGCGGTGTAAGCCAGTCCAGAGCTCAACTCCACGATCAGTGCTACCGGACCAGGACCGGTCGGGATGATAGCACACAATGTGTCGGCCTGGCCGTCTATCACGTAGAGCATACCATCCAGAGTGCGATAACCAAGACAGTAGAGCAGATTTCGCGTCGAATCCCAGACCATCCCGATCGGATCGTATAGCAGCTGAAGACGGCGGAGAACGCTGTCTCCGGCTCCATCAATAACGACCAATCCTCCCGCGTGAGGCAAGTAAACCTTGTTACCGGCAGCGTTGAAGACCGGGTCTGCCAGCTCCTCACGCAGACCTTCCACCACCAGTACATTCAGGCGCTGTCCGGTCGTGCCCGAGTAGATTCCGATCGAATCCAGTCCGGAGAAGTAAACCTTCTGTGCACCCGGACTGCAGCAGGTCAGCGGCCGGTCGTCCACTCCAACTGCAGCAATGGAGAATGTGGTCAGCACTGTGTCCCTGCGCGTGTCAAGAACCATGGCCGAATCTCTGCCGCCAACAAACATCAGACCGGTCTGCGGGTCGAAGCTGATGTCCCAGACCGCCTCGAGCAGCATGGTGCGGGTCTGCACCCGGCCCTTGCGCCGCATGAGGTGCTCGAGCAGCGCGAACTCGCGGGGCAAGAGGTCGATCTCGACACCCGCGCGCGTCACCTTGCGGCGGATCAGGTCCATGGTCAGG
>JBDRUL010000162.1:0-3971 GCA_039801305.1 Caldifarciminota bacterium
TTTCGGTCTTGTGCGGCTGGAGGATGTGCTGCGGCTGGTTGATAAGTGCCCGGATGAGATCGAGCTGGTCTTCACCGGCCGTTATGCGAAACCGGAGGTTCTTGAGCGGGCTGACCTGATAAGCGAAGTAAAGTGCATAAGGCACCCGATCGAGAAGGGACTGGTGGGTCGTGTCGGAATCGACCACTGATCTGATCAGGGCTTTCCAAAAGGGCGATCGCCGCGCCTGCGGCCGACTGATGTCGCTGGTCGAGAACGGGTACGAAGAGGCTGTGGTGGTTCTTGATCAGCTCTATTCCCTGACTGGACGGGCGTACCGGATAGGGGTGACCGGTCCGCCCGGAGCTGGTAAGAGCACCATTGTTGAGAAGCTCGCCCTGACCTGCCGCAAGGCAGGCGGTACAGTGGGAATAGTGGCGGTTGACCCGACTTCACCCTTTTCCGGTGGCGCTGTGCTCGGCGACCGGGTGCGGATGTCTTCGTTGTTCAATGACCCCGGAGTCTACATCCGTTCGATGGCGACCAGAGGCGGAATGGGCGGTCTGGCAGCGAGGACAAAAGAGGTCTGTGATCTGCTTGATGCGTTCGGCCGGGACTTCATCATCATCGAGACGGTCGGGGTAGGGCAGATGGAGCTGGATATTGCTGATGCCGCGCATTCGACCGTGGTGGTGCTGGTGCCGGAGTCGGGTGACTCGATTCAGGCTCTGAAAGCCGGGCTGATGGAGATTGCCGATATCTACTGCGTGAACAAGGCTGATCGGGAAGGGGCTGACCGGCTGGTGCTGGAGATCGAGGGCATACTCGAGCTCAGGCCACGTAACAATGGCTGGAATCCGCCGGTACTGAAGACCGTGGCGACCAGTGGTCAGGGTATAGAGCGGCTGTATGAACAGCTGCTGGCACATCGTGCCTTTGTGCAGCAGAGCGGACTTGACCGGCTGAAGCGGGAGCAGACCGTGCGCAATGAGATACAGGCGATTGTCGATGAGCGGCTGCGCCGAGAGCATTGGGCACGGCAGGGGCTCAGGCAGCGTCTGGACAGGCTGGTGCAGGCTGTTCTTTCGGGCAGTACCACACCTTACCGGGCAGCACAGGAGCTGATCGGTGAGTCGTTGTCAGCCGGAGCCGGTGCAACAGCGGGAAGGGAGTGAGAGGTGGCAGGCGACTCTGATTCAATCCGCAGGGCAAAGGAAGAGTGGGCAGCGAAAGTTGACAAGGGCGACGAGAAGCGGTTTGCGACTGTGTCCGGTGTGCCGATCGACATCGTCTATACACCGGCAGATATCAGCGGACTGGACTATATGCGCGATCTGGGTCTGCCGGGCGAGTTCCCGTTCACCCGCGGCATCCGACACAATATGTACCGGGGCAGGATCTGGACAATGCGCGAGTTTTCGGGTTTCGGCACTGCCCGGGATACGAATCAGCGCTACAAGTTTCTGCTGAGCCACGGCGAGACCGGTCTTTCGGTTGCCTTTGACTTTCCCACCCTTTATGGCCGGGATTCTGACGATCCGCTCTCGCGCGGTGAGGTGGGCAAGTGCGGAGTGGCAATCTCTTCTCTTGAGGATATGGAGACGCTCCTTGACGGCATTCCGCTGGGCGAAGTCTCGACATCGATGACGATCAATGGCCCGGCAGCGGTCATCTGGGCGTTCTATATTGCGGCGGCTGAGCGGCAGGGGGTCGCATCAGAACGGCTGCGCGGCACCATTCAGAACGATATTCTCAAGGAGTACATTGCGCAGAAGTCATGGCTCTTTCCGCCCGAGCCCTCAATGCGGGTTATCACCGACATAATGGCTTTTGCTGCCCGGCACGTGCCCAAGTGGAATACCATTTCGATATCCGGCTATCACATCCGCGAAGCCGGCTCAACCGCTGCCCAGGAGCTTGCCTTCACGTTGAAGGACGGGTTCACCTATGTCGAGGCGGGAATCAGGGCAGGTCTCGATGTTGATACCTTTGCTCCGCGGCTCTCGTTCTTCTTCAATTCGCATCTCGACTTTTTTGAGGAGATTGCGAAGTTCAGAGCCGCCCGGCGCATCTGGGCAAGGGAGATGCGGGAGACCTTCAAGGCGAAGAAGCCCGAGTCATGGCTCCTGCGTTTCCATACGCAGACCGCGGGCTGTACTTTGACCGCACAGCAGCCCGAGAATAATATCGTGCGCACCGCATTTCAGGCACTGGCAGCAGTGCTGGGCGGAACCCAGAGCCTGCATACGAACTCGATGGATGAGACCTGGGCACTGCCGACCGAGAAGGCGGTGCTGATAGCGCTCAGAACTCAGCAGCTGATTGCCGAGGAGACCGGCGTGATCAACACCATCGATCCGCTGGGCGGCTCGTACTTTGTCGAGGCGCTGACGAATGAGCTGGAGCGGCAGGCTTATGAGTATTTTGAGAAGATCGATGCGCTGGGCGGTATGGTCAAGGCGATTGAGCACGGGTTTCCGCAGCGGGAGATTGCCGATGCGGCATACCGCTACCAGCGCGCAGTGGACGAGGGCAGGCGCACAGTGGTGGGCGTAAACAAGTATGTGCTCGAGGGTGAGAAGCTGGAGATTCCGATTCTCAAGATTGATGAGCGGGTCGAGCAGGAGCAGCACGAACGGCTGGCGCGGCTGCGGCAGCGGCGTGACAATCAGAAGGTCAAGAGAACCCTTGATGATCTGCGGGCTGCCTGTCGGGGAAAAGATAATGTGATGTATCCGATTCTCGAGGCGGCGCGTGCCGGTGCCACGCTGGGCGAAATCTGCGGAGCGATGAAAGACGTGTTCGGTACCTATGCTGAGCCGCCGATGTTCTAGGAGGTGTTGATGGCAAGAAAACTGAGGGTACTTATCGCCAAGCCGGGGCTGGACGGTCATGATCGGGGCGCGAAGGTGGTGGCAAGGGCGTTGCGCGACGCCGGTTTTGAGGTCATCTACACCGGTCTGCATCAGACTCCGGAGATGATTGCCGAGGCGGCAATTCAGGAGGATGTCGATGTGGTGGGACTTTCGATCCTGTCCGGCGCGCATATGACGCTGATTCCGGAGACTATGCGTCTACTCAAGGAGAAGGGCGGCGGTGATATTCTGGTAATCGGCGGCGGGATCATTCCCAAAGAGGATATGGAAGCTCTCTACAAGATGGGTTGCGGCAGACTGTTCGGTCCTGGCACTCCGACTGCGGAGATTGTCGAGTATCTGAAGCAGCAGTTTCCCGAGCTGACCGGTGGGCAATGAGAACCGCTGCTGTCCGCCTGCTTCTCATCGGTGTCATTGCCGGCTGTGGCAGCCGCACTCCTGACTATTTTCCGCTGGAGCGGGGCGCACAGCGGGTGATGGAGGTGACCGAGCAGCGGACGAGCGGAGCAGAAACGACCAGAGTAACAAGGGTTGAGGTTGTCGAGACGGTCAAAGGCAGGAAGGAGATGCCCGGAACAGGGCAGGTCTGGGTTATAGAGGCTCCGCTTGATTCGAACCGGACAGTCAACTACTTCTTTCAGCGTCGGAAGGATTCGCTGCTGATGGTCGTGCCCGGCCGGGGTGGCAGACCCGAGCGCATACTACATATGCTGCTGCCTCTGCGCGTGGGTCGGCGCTGGTTCGATTCAGAAGAGAGGCGCGAGTCCTGCGAGGTTGTGGGAAAGGAGACCGTCACGGTTCCGGCAGGAACATTTGCCGGCTGCTTCCGGATTGTGCAGCAGAGCCTGAGGCTGGACAGCCGGGTGGAGAGATGGCTGGCACCGGGTGTGGGACTGGTCAGGCGGGTGAAGAGCCTGAGCTGGCTTGATGACTCGGTATTCTACAGCATTCAGCGTGAGGAGCGGCTGGTCGAGTATCGCGTGCCGGACAGGCGCAGGGGCAGGACTGGCCTCAACCCGCCAGCATCCCCATAACGCCGGCAGCAGGCTTAAGTCCCTGCCTGCCAACAGAGTTTCGTGCGTGAGATTCAGATCAGCGGTAGCGTTGTCTTGATCA
>JBDRUL010000163.1:0-3967 GCA_039801305.1 Caldifarciminota bacterium
GTGGTAGGGCGGGCAGAGTGGAGGGATGGCGGGACTGGCAAAGACGCGGGCTGGCGATGTCTGGGATGTGTTCGGGCCGCTGGGCAGACCTGCACCGGTTCCCAGAAAGAGGGAAGTGCTACTGATAGGCGGTGGGATAGGTGCGGCTCCGTTGCTGCTGCTGGCACGCGTAGCGATGAGGGCGCAGAATCGGGTGAGGGCTTTTCTGGGGGCGCGCAGTGCACCTGATCTGTTTCTGGCAAGGGATTTCAGCAGACTGGGAGTCGAAGTAGAAGTGAGCACCGAGGACGGAAGCAGAGGATACCGGGGAACTGTGGTAGCGCTGGCAGAGTGCAGGTATGGCGGGACTGCCGGCAGCCGGCTCGGAAGTGATAAACCGAGGGTCTTTGCCTGCGGTCCCCGGGCGATGCTGGCAGAGCTGAAGTCCCGGCTGCCCGGACTTGCGATATGGGGATTCTTTGAGGAGCGGATGAGTTGTGGCTGCGGAATATGTTACTGCTGTGCTCTGCCGAGGAAGGGCGGCGGGTATATCAGGTTCTGCAAGGAAGGACCGGTGGTGCGGCTGGATGAGGTGGAGCTGTGAGCTGGCGCGTTACAATCGGGAGAGTTGAGTTTGCCAGTCCGGTGTTGACAGCCAGCGGCACCTGGGGGTTCGGTCTTGAGTTCAGGGCTGTTTCGAACCGTGTCGCCGGCATTGTCACCAAGGGAATTACACTTGAGCCGAGAGCAGGGAATCCGCCACCGAGGATATGGGAGTTTGCCGGCGGTATAGTCAACTCGGTGGGGCTGGAGAATCCGGGCGTAGATGAGTACATCCGGACGATACTGCCCAGGCAGGAGCGGCTGAAGTGCCGGGTTATTGTCAACATTGCCGGATTTTCGCCAGAGGAGTACGGGCAGCTGGCAGAGCGGTTGACTCAGCCGCGGATTGACGCACTGGAGGTGAATCTCTCCTGTCCGAATGTGAAAGAAGCCGGGGTCATGTTCGGGCAGAGCCCGAAGCAGGTTGAGCGAATAACCCGACTGGTGCGTGATGCCACCAGGAAGCCGGTGATAGTGAAGCTGACCGCCAACTTTGTAGACCCGGTAGTGACTGCGAAAGCAGCAGCTGATGGTGGTGCAGATGCGGTGACCCTGATAAATACGCTGTACGCGCTGGTGCTGAATCCGGACGGCAGCCGGTTTCTGGGTGGAGGTAGCGGCGGAATGTCAGGGCCCGCGCTGAAGCCGTTTGCGCTCTTCTGTGTGGAAAGGGTGGTATCGGCAACAGGGATACCGGTGATCGGCAGCGGCGGGATAATGAGCGGTCAGGACGCGCTGGACTTCATGAATGCCGGCGCGTGTATGGTACAGGTCGGCAGTGCAAGCCTGCGCAATCCGTCAGCACCCTGGCAGGTGCAGAAGGAGCTGCGGCGTCTGCTGGCTAGGTCTTCTTCTCTTCGTCAACGCGAATGATCTGCAGCTTGACTTTGGCAACCAGAGCTGCCAGAGCACCGACAGCTGCCAGCACCGGTGCAAAGACTACCAGTACACCGCCAGCCACGGCACCGGCAGTGAGCGGAATCTCGAGCAGCAGGTTGTCATCAGGTCCCCGGATGATGAGCCGGCGGACATTTCCTGCCTGAATCAGGCGTTTGACTTCGCCAACCAGGCGGGCACTATCGAGTTCGAGCTCCTCGATGAAGGTTCGTTCTTCGCGCTGTTTCCTGTCGCTCATTTCTGTCTCCCGTTTACCTGTTGCGTCTCATTTTCTCACGAGGCGAGCTTATGGCGATGGGCTTCTGTTGCTGCTAGCGCGGTCTGCACCTGCAGCTGTCGCAGCCTCCTGCTGCCGGCAGAAGAGTCTGGCTCACTCAGCAGTCCGAAGTTGGCGTTCATAGGCTGAAAATCAGGATTGGGAGAAGTGATGTATCTGAGCAGTGCGCCTATCATTGTTCTGTCTGGCCAGCAGACCGTCTCTCTGCCGCGGGCAAGCCGGGCAGCGTTGATGCCGGCAACAAGCCCGGCAGCAATCGACTCTACATAGCCTTCGACTCCGGTCAACTGTCCGGCAACAAACAGATCGTGCCGAACCCGGGTCTGTAGTGTGGGAAGCAGGACTTGCGGACTGTTGATATAGGTGTTACGGTGAATGCTGCCGTAGCGCAGGAATACCGCATGCCCGAGTCCTGGAATCAACCGGAACACCCTCTCCTGCTCGGAGCGTCTTAGCCGGGTCTGAAATCCCACCAGGTTGAACATGGTGCCGCAGGCATTCTCCCGGCGCAGCTGGACTACCGCAAAGGGACGCTGGCGTTCAGGTGTTCTGAGTCCAACGGGCTTCAGAGGCCCGAATGCCAGTGTCAGTCTTCCTCGTCTTGCCATCTCTTCTATGGGCAGACAGCCTTCAAAGAACGGTGTCTGTTCAAAATCGTGGATAGGATGAAGCTCGGCATTGACCAGCTCTGCTGTCAGCCGGTCGTATTCGGCTTCGGTCAGAGGGCAGTTCAGATAGTCTGAGCCGGTGCCGTAGCGCGTTCCCGGGAAAACCCGGCTCATGTCAATGGAGTCGGCAGCAACGATTGGCGCTATGGCGTCGTAGAAGAAGAGCTGCCGGGCTCCGAGCAGCTGAATAAGTCTATGCGCCAGAGCCGGTGAAGTGAGGGGACCGGTGGCGATGATCGTGATTCCGTCCGAAATCTCTCTGACCTCAGAGCGGACGATCTGAATTCCTGCCCGATTCAGTGCCTGCTCGACGCTTGCGGAGAACTGCCGGCGGTCTACCACCAGAGCCTTGCCGCCGGGAATGCGTGCCTGCTCAGCGCACTTAAGCAGAACCGAGCCACAGGTGCGCAGCTCGGCTTTGAGCAGACCATGCGCGTTGTCGATCGACTCTGACTTGAGCGAGTTGGAGCAGACCAGCTCTGCCGGCGCATCGGTCTGATGTGCCGGCGTCATCGCAAGAGGACGCATCTCCAGCAGTCTGACGCTGATGCCGTAACGCGCGCACTGGAGCGCGGCTTCGCAGCCGGCTAGCCCGGCGCCGATAACGGTTACTACAGGTGAGGTACTGTCAGACACGGTCCTGTACGCTGCCGGACGTATCAGAACAGACCCGAGATCTGCCTTCCTGCCGGATACTCGACCGTGAACTCGATTTCAACCGTGAAGCGCTCGCGGCTTGAGAGTCGGGGCTGCCAGGTGTAGACGCCGGTGTTGTCGTTCTTCTCAGCGTACTGGGGCTCCACTCTGGTGACGTTGACGCGAATGTCCGCCTGCTGTGAGACCGGAATCTGTTCGAGCAGACGCAACGTGATCGGTGCAGAATGGTAGTTCTCAACCGTGGTACGGTAGTGAAACTGCATTCTTTCGGTTCTGCCGAAGAGGCCGATTTTCGACTTGAAGCTGCGCACGAGCTCCCGGTTGACCTTTACCCGTTCGTCAACCCCGAAGGAGATATTGACCGACTCCTGTGGTGCGACCGCAGGCAGACGGGTTGAGCCGGTGTACTCGTCGTTGACAAAGGTGCTGGCGCTGCCCGGCAGCAGAAGCAGCTGGCTGGAGTTGATGAGCTGGCAGGTAAGAAACGCCTGCTGGCTGGAACGGGGCAGGGTATAGTGATCGAAGAAGGCGTCCATTTCCGTACGGTAGAGTTCAATCCGTTTGGCGGGTTCGCCGCTGCTCAGGCTGATCCTGCCCGGTACCTGATACTGCAGAGCCAGTCCGGTCTCGACGATTTCCGTTTGGGGAGCGATGTCTACCTCGGCTGGTCCGCCCGGAGCAAGCACTGCTTCGGCGTACCGGGCACCAGACTTTGCCACCATCGGCTCGATCAGCGACAGGTACCAGGGATATGGTTCGGGCGCGACAGCGCCAGTGACCGGGGTCATTGTTGAGAGTACCAGCGCGGTGTTCTGCCAGTCTTCGCCAGTACGCTGGCTCAGTCGGGCAAGGCAGGTGAGCTCAACCCGGTTATCTTCTGGCCTGG
>JBDRUL010000164.1:0-3950 GCA_039801305.1 Caldifarciminota bacterium
GTAGCAAGCAGCTCCTGGCGTAGCACCTACGCCGACGTGCCCCAGCAGCCGGTTGGTGGTACCGTCAACGACTGTCACCGAACGGCCAAACCAGTTGGCACAGAATACCCGATTGATCCCAGGTAGATGGCACAGAACCCCGGGCTCAGCATGGGCAGGAATCGTCGCCAGAATACTGTTGGAGTTGCAGTCGATGACTGTAACTGTAGGCGCATACGACAACCGGCTGGAACAGTAGAGCTTGTTGCCGGCAGGATTGTAGCAGAGCCCGGAAGGATTATTGGGCACGGCTATACTGCATACCCGCGCATTGCTGGCGCCATCAAACCCGATAACCCCCCAGCCCATCTGTTGCGCCACATAGACCCGGTTGTTTGCCGGGTTGTAGCATATCGGTCCCGGGTCGTGGCGGACCGGCAGCAGCAGACCGCCGGTATCCGTACGGGCATCGAATACTCTTATTCCAGAGAAAGGCATTTCTGCTGTACTGCAATACATCTTCTGGTTCACCGGATTGTAGCAGAGCCCACGCGGCTGCTCGACAGAGTGTCGACGCACCACACTGTCAGTCTGACCATCGATCACTGCTAGCCGGCCACTAAAGCACGCACAGTACACGCGGCTGCCGAATGGATTGTAGCAGAGATACCCCGGACCCCGCCCCACAACCAGCGTACTCAAGACGGTGTCCGCTCCCACATCGATGATGCTTACCGTTGAATCGTCCTGGCCCAGCCGACCCGAGTTTGCGCAGTATATCTTCTGCTCTCTTGGATTGTAGCACAGCGCTGACGGCGCTATACCCACTGAAACAAAACCGATATGGCGGCGTGTACTCCGTTCGTAAACATCGATCCTGTTGCCGTAGTAGTTTGCGCAGTAGACCCTGTCTTTCTCCGGCACACAGAGTACTGCCGGGACTGCTGCGTCAGGACAGAGTCGACCGACCCGCTCCAGCGTTGACCCGTCTATTATCGTAACCCCACCACCCTCCTCGCCACCAACGTAGACCAGTCCAGCTGCAGAATCTGCCTCCAGACAGTTCGGCTTCACCAGCCCGGCAAATGAATCCGGCAACGCCAAGATAGTCTCCAGCCACTGGGCACCAGCTGGCAGAAGCACCAATAGCAGAAACGTGAGCGCTCGCCGCATCACTGCCTCCTATCTTGCTATCACTACTCTTTGCATCCTTGACATCTCCCGCCCTTTGCCACGTACGGGTCGGATGAAATAGACTCCGATCGCCAGACTGCTGACATTGTTGGCACCTGCCCGAAGGGTTGCAACCTGCCGACCCGTTGCATCAAGCAGCGCGTGCTCCTCTGGCCCTGATCCAGATTCAATAAGTAGAGCACCAGCCACGAAACTAACTCGTCCTCTCACATTCGGCATTGTGCCGGCCTCTGTTGCACCCACCGGCGCGCCGATACCGAAGGCACGTGGTGTGACCGCCTGCACTGTCCCAGAGTGACTGTAAACCGTATATCGGATATAGCAGTCACCGGAGACGACCCCCTGTGGAACTGACCACTGGTAGCGGCCGGCATTGCGCAACGAGTCAGCAATTACCTCCCATGGTCCGCCGCTACCTGAAACGGAAAGCTCTAGCCTGACCCGTGTCGAATCAAACCCCGGCGCCTCGCTCCACCAGTCAACAAACTGAACAGCTCCAGGTTCGAATCTCTCCCCTCCGCGCGGGAAGACAGGAAAGACTTTCAGGCTGTCAACCGGACTTGCCTCCCGATAAGCATGAGCAACATTATGGTCATTCGGCCAGCTTCCTTCCCGGGTCACTACTGCCAGGTCAGGATAACCATTGTGGTCAAAGTCGGCCCCTGCGCGCATTGCCGAGTAGCCGTTCGGTCGAGACATCTGAATCTGAGCCAGAGAAGTCCAGTTGCCCTGTCCGTCGCCTGCCCAGATCTGGATGTAGCCCCGGCGCAGTGCCACCAGGTCAACCGCCCCGTCCGCATTCATATCGCAAAGCTGCGTGGCGTAAAAGCTGTCAACCGCTGGCAGGTTACCGGAGAAGCTTTGCCACGTCAGCGCCTGCTCGTTCCAGATGTAAACCTCAACCCCGCCGGTGCTATTGACCAGCGCCAAGTCACAGCCACCATCATTGTCAACATCTCCGGCTGACAGCCCGGCAAGACCATAAGACGAAGATGGCAGACCGGTGTTCGCCGGCGTAAACTGGCCAGTGCCGTCGCCCAGCCAGACTGTACCGGTACCATGCCCGGCAATAATGTCGGCATTCCCATCCCGGTTCACATCCCGGAAGTAGAAATGCATTGTGCTGTTTCCGCCGGAAAACCCGAACGACCGGCGCCAGGCTCCATTTCCGAGATTCAGGTAGACATGAAGACCATCATCCGCACCAAACGATATTGAGCCAACGTCAAGGTCACCATCATTGTCTATATCCGCGAAGTCAGTAGCGAACATTCCCCAGTCCTGACCCTCCTGAGCCAGCGAATCATCCCACGCGACCCACATTCTGCCTGTACCATCGCCAAGTGCCACCTCCAGCAGCTGGTCGCCAAGGTCGGTTCTGGAGTAGTTATGGTGCATTCCGTAGCCGACGTCCCAGTTACCGTCGTTGTTGACATCACCGATTG
The DNA here is from genome assembly GCA_039801305.1 of Caldifarciminota bacterium. Taxonomy (GTDB): domain Bacteria; phylum Hydrothermota; class Tepidihabitantia; order Tepidihabitantales; family Tepidihabitantaceae; genus JBDRUL01. The sequence continues at coordinate 2,619 of JBDRUL010000164.1, forward strand.
CGATCCCGCCGTATCCGAAATCACCGTACTGAAACAGAGTCCAGTTAGCCCTGCCATCGCCGAACCAGGCCATCACCCCATGCTCATCCGTATTGATATAGGGACTGCCGTGGTCACCGATGCAGAGAATATCGATGTTGCCATCATTGTTGATATCAGCAAACTCAAGCTCAGTCCTGCCACCTTCCAGCACCGGGTTGTCGCGGAATCCGGTAGAAGATTCGACGTATCCCACCTGAGCCATGCCGACGCCAATCGCCGCAACAATCATCCCTGCCCACGCAGTCTTGTGCATACCCGCCTCCTATCTCTGGATGATTACCTTGCGGACTGTATTGACCTGTTTCCCTGCTTCAGCCCCCCGCACAAAGTACACCCCGGGCGCAAGGCGAGAGATATCATTCCAACCAGCCCGCAGCTCCATCAACTCCCTGCCAGCAATGTCGATTAGGACGCCGGACGCTCCACGCTGTACGCCAGACGCCGGCAGAAACAGCATACCCCGCACAATGGTTGCATTCGGCGGGGTGGGCAACGCGTGTGGCGCGGAACGTTCCCCACCAATGCCTGTCAAAGGATTCAGCTTGCCCCAGATGCGATAGGAGTTGTAGGCCCTGCCACCAACCATCCCTGCCCAGCCTTGATACACCAAGAACAGCTGACCACTAGCCCCGCGCGTCAGAGACGGATATAACTGCCTGCCCTCCTGTCTCACCACCGGTCGCTCGTCTGACACCGTGCCACCAGGACTCACCCGCGCACCGTAAATATCCCAGTCGTTGCCATTGCGCCCGTCCATCCATACCACCAGATAATTGGTCCCGTCAAAAGCAACATCTGGATACCACTGGTCATATGCCGCAGACGAAATAGCAATACCCTGGGAATCAAGCACCACCCCGGCCGGACTCACCCGCGCACCATAAACATCAGAGTAGCTGACTGTACGCCAGTCTGCCCAGACCACCAGATAGTTGCTGCCATCAAAAGCAACTGCGGGGTACCCCTGATCGTCTGTCGCTGACGAGATAGCAATGCCCTGCGGATCCAGCACCGTGCCCGCTGGAGTCACTCGCGCCCCGTATATGTCATAGTCGCCGCCGCGGGAATCATGCCAAACCACAAGGTAATTCGTTCCGCCAAAAGCTACGGCAGGACACAACTGTTCCATTACTGTGGTCGAGATAACAATGCCCTGAGGCTCAAGCACCACTCCACCCACGGTCACCCGTGCACCGTAAATGTCGCAGTCGTCCCCACGCCAGTCATGCCAGACCACAAGGAAGTTCGTGCCGCAAAACGCAACGGCTGGACAGTACTGGTCATCTGCCG
>JBDRUL010000165.1:0-3945 GCA_039801305.1 Caldifarciminota bacterium
CATTCGTTAGGGGAACCCGCTTCCCCCTTGACATCGCCTGTCAACCGGCTAGGATTCTCTACAGCCGACACAGCAGAAAATGCTAGACTTTCGTGGTCGTCTGTTTCCCCGGCGCAGCTATCGGCTGCCATTACGCTGGGTGATGATGACAATTGCGGCCGGGCTGCTTGCTCTTATCCTGTGGGTAACCCGACAGGTGCTCTGAGGTAGCACCAAAGGAGCGAAGATGACAACACTACACTGGAACTTCAAGGACCTGTTCCGGTCACTGCGTCTGGGATTCTCGGCAAAGAAGGTCTGGATGTGCTGCCTTGGCTTGCTACTCGGTCTATCCGCTTACTCAGGCTTTACTTACCTAGCTTACTTGGTGGCTGGGCATGACGTTCTTACGGTATGGGAGAACTACCGTCTTCTGCCTTTCCCGGAACCGAGTTTCCTCCCTTTTCCGTGGTTCGCTTGGTTGATTTATGCCTTGGGTGTGCTTATTCTGGTGGTGATCTTGCTAGTAACTGGTACCGCAGTCACGAAAGTCGCCTACGAACAACTCCGCGGTGACGAGTTCTACGAATCAAAAGAGGCTTTCCGCTTCGCCTTTAAGAATGCCTCCTCGGTGCTGCTGAGTCCGTTACTCATCATCGGATTTGTCCTTTTCATCTCCATGTGCGGTGTGATTCTCGGCCTGGTAGGCCGCATCCCCCAGTTTGGTGTAGCCTTTACCGGCCTCATGGGCTTCCTTGCCTTCTTTGCTTCGCTCTTCATCGTCTATCTCGGCATCGTACTCTTGTTCTCGATCCTGCTCGGTCCGGCAGTCGCCGGAGCAACCCGCAGTGATATGTTCGATACCCTCTTCGAAGTCTTTTCCTGCGTGAACGAGCAACCTTGGCGATTGATCTGGTACACAGCCCTTCTAACCGGAATCGCCAAGGTTGGTTCTTTCATTTTGGGACTTGCCAGTTCCCTTGCCGGTCGCGTCGGGTATTCAATACTGCACCTAGTCATGGGAGCAAGGATAACCAATCTTTTCGAGAACGCTGCCTTTTACTTCAAAATCAACCTCCCCGGCTGGTGGCCGCTGCGCGAACTGTTCAGATTTGAAGCCAATATTTACGGACTGCCACACATCTACGCACCCTCCGACTACCTGCCCGCGGGTTGGGGTAACGATATCGGTTCCCTGCTACTCGGAGTCACCTACTACGCAGTCGCCCTGATAGTAATTGGCTACGGCCTCTCCGTGTGGTTCACCGGTCAGACCCTTTCTTACGCCATCCTTGTACACAAGAAGGATTCAAAAAACATCCTTGCTGTCCCAGAAGATGCCGAGGAACTTATCGAACCGGTTGTCAGCCCCCAAATCAAGGAGGCCGGCACCGCCGAGCCGAAACCCGGGTCTTCCGGCACAACCACTTAATATAGCGCAAGTTACAACGAGAGAACGCGGCCGCCGATCGAAGGCCATACTTATAACCGTCTCGGGCAGGGTTCAGGGTATAGGATTCAGACCTTGGGTTTATCGTACCGCAGTAGAACTTGGTCTAGTGGGCACTGTCTACAACTCCGGTAGTGAAGTTGTAATACACGCCCAAGGCGCACGCCGTCTTGAGCTGCTACACGCTCTGCACAAGCATCCTCCCCGGCTGGCAAAGATCACTGGTATCACCGTTCAGACAGTTTCCCCAATACCGCTCACTTGTTTCCAGATCGTTCCTTCGATAAAGACCGAGCCGCGTGAAGCGCAACTGGTACCAGACCTAGCCACCTGTATCAACTGCCGACGCGAAATAGTAAGTCCACGCGCGAGACGCTTCCATTACCCATTTGCCAATTGCACAGAATGCGGCCCACGTTACTCCATAATAACTGACCTACCATACGACCGCCCAAACACCACCATGCGAAGCTTTACAATGTGCGCCGATTGTCGGCGTGAGTATGAAGACCCGGCCAATCGGCGCTTCCACGCTCAACCTATCGCCTGCCCCGCCTGCGGTCCAGAGCTCATACTCATATCCTCAAAGACTTCCTCCAAGATCGTAGCGAAATCGGCCGAAGCTATCGCCCAAGCCGCCAGATCCATCATCAGAGGACAAGTACTGGCGATAAAAGGTTTAGGCGGTTTCCATCTGATGTGCGATGCGGGGTTGGATTCGTGCATCCGACGCATAAGACAGGCCAAATCTCGAGATACCAAACCGTTAGCCATAATGTGCCCGAACATTGGCGCTATACGCAAGTTTTGCAACATCAACATGACAGAACAAGCCCTGCTTAAATCAAGTGTTGCGCCAATAGTTCTGCTGCCGAAGCGAAACACTCCCAAAGCGAGTCTGTCCGGACTTGTGGCGCCTGCAAACAATTACTTAGGAGTAATGCTACCATATACTCCTCTCCACTACCTACTCTTCAAGGAATTGAATAGACTTGGCTGGCGCGGACAGGCGCTCGTTGCTACTAGCGCCAATCGTAAGGACGAGCCAATTGCGACCACAGAAGCAGAACTACAGAATCTCTCCTGCCACCCCCTGATCCTTACCAACAACCGCCCTATTGCCAACCGCTGCGACGACTCTCTAGTTGCTGTACCGTCGCCGCGTCTTGGGCACGTAATTATCAGACGGTCCCGGGGTTTTGTGCCGGAGCCGATACGCATCAATCCAGCGTTTCACGTGAAACGTCCCGTTTTGGCGGTTGGAGCAGACCATCATGGTGCCTTTGTGCTAGCCGCTGGTGAGCAAGCTTGGTTCGGCCCTTATACAGGCACGCCTTCGCCGGGAGCTAGCGAAGAGTCCTTCCTTGCCGCACTCCGACGTCTGGAGCACTGGACGGGAATCAAACCCGAGCTAGTCGCCTGCGACCTCCACCCAGACTACTGGTCGAGTCGGCTCGCAGAGAAGCTGGCCGCTGAGCGTGGCGTGCAGCTGGTAAGGGTACAACACCACTTCGCTCACGCACTTTCCGCGGCTGCGGAAATCGCCCCTACACCAGCCACCCGTCGTACACGATCTGATCGCACGCTAGCGCTAGTGTGCGATGGCGCCGGCCTCGGTCTCGATGGCCACATCTGGGGATGTGAGTTCTTACTGATTGAACAAAACCACAGCTGGGCAAGGGTTGGACATCTACGCGAGGCGATGCTCTCTGGGGGTGTGAACGAAGGGGTCAGCCCCTCTCTGATTGCCGCAGAGTGGCTCCAAGAATTGGGTATGCTGCAGGAACGGAAGGCACTTGGTCTGCCCGAGCCTGTCTCCCATGACCGCCGGCTGCCAACCTCCAGCTTGGGAAGATTGTTCGACGCGGTCGCCGCCATAACCGGTGTATGCCGCAGACTTACCTACTCAGGTGAGGCTGCCGTGGCGCTTGAAGCGGCCGCCTTCCAGAATGGACCGCTCACGGCACCATTGGTGGCTGCCCGTACAAGCAGGCAGATGCAAAGCGACCTTAACCTGGCAACCAATTACGAGAGAAGCTACGAGATCGACCCGACGCCTATCCTACGACAGGTGGTCTGCTCGACTATCGCAGGAGTAAACAGTGGCCGCGTCGCTCTTTGGTTCCATATGTACCTTGCCAACACCCTTCGCCGGGCAATCAGACACCTCTCCCGTCGGTACCACACCAACAGAATCGTGCTCAGTGGGGGGTCTTTCCATAACCGTTTGCTACTAAACCGCCTAAGCCACACCGGTGGAATGCGCGTTATTATTAACCACGCATCGCCGCCAGGTGACGGTGGTATAGCCTTGGGCCAAGCAGTAGCCGCAGGGAGTTGGGTCGAAGGGTCCAACTCTTATTGACAGCAGTTGGTACTTCAATATCATGGCGATTGGGCGGAGAGGCCCTACGTAGAAAACAAACGTGGTTGCTTACCGGACGGTTCACGTTTTTCGCGTTTTTGCCGGCCGGTAGCGGCTGTGTGGAAAACTTGTTGAAGCCGTAGCATCTGCC
>JBDRUL010000166.1:0-3923 GCA_039801305.1 Caldifarciminota bacterium
GTTCCGGTCTCTGTCCGCAAGGGAGACACTTACTTTGAGGTGTACGGACCGGCGGGCAGCAATGTCGCCTTTGACTGGCGGATAGTTGCCAACCGTGCCGGCTATGAGCACCTGCGGTTTGAGGCTCGCGAGCGTCCGGCTGACCGTCGCGGCAAGCCTGAGCCGACACCGGCGAATCCGTGGCCGGAGATGGCGGCGCCGAGCGTACCGGTAGAGCCGATGCCCGCGCAACCAGAGGAGTCGCGGCCGGTTCCGCTGCAGCAGCCGACAGAGAACCAGTAGCGATGAAGCACGAAACCCTGAAAGGGGGAGGAAATGGCGAGAGTTAGAACAATAGCCTTGGCCTCCGTGCTTCTGCTATTGGCAGGAGTGGCCTTCGGACAGAACTTCCGGATACCAGCGAGCGTCTGGAGTTCGGGCGGACGTCCCGGTGCCTCGACCACATTCCGGCTGAACGGAACAGCCGGTCAGCCGGTTCAGGGCACTGGTCTCTCAACCGGCTATAAGGGATACTGGGGCTTCTGGTATCAGATGGGCGAGCTGGGCAATGTCGGCGTGACCGCAATTCTCTCGCCGACTGCCGGCGCGACCATCGACACCGGTGCGAGCGTGACCCCGCAGGTCAAGTTCCGCAACTACTCGACCACCAGAAAGGCAAACTTCACCGGCCGGGTGAAGCTCTTCAATCCAGAAGGCAGTGAGGTGTACGACGAGGCGATTGGCGTGAGTCAGCTGTTGCCCCGTTGGGACACCACGCTGACCTTCCCGGCTTATGGGGTCGGGACGGATACCGGCGTCTGGACGCTGCGGGCGTTTGCGCAGATGCCCGGAGACACCCATCCGCAGAACGACACGCTCAGCATCACCTTCAACGTGAAGGCGCGTCCGCCCTGGCCACTGGGCTGGTCAGAGGCTCAGCCGATTCCGGGTATAGTCAAGGACGGTGGCTGGCTGGCAATGCACACCGGCAACGGGCTGATCTATGCCGCCTGCGGCAACAAGTCCGGTGGCTTCTACAGCTACAACGTCCTTGAGAGCACCTGGACGACTTTGACTGCCATACCCAATGGCACTGAGGCGAAGCCGCCTTACAAGGGCGCGGTTGGTGTTACCAACAACGATCGGTATGTGTATGCCACCAAAGGCAACAACACCATGGGCTTCTGGCGTTACCATATCGACAGTCTGACCTGGACGCAGATGCCGGATGTGCCGTATGGACCTTCTGGCAAGAAGGTGAAGGGCGGCACGGACATGGTGTTTGTGCAGGAGGGTGACACCGGCTGGGTGTATCTGTTGAAGGGTGTGAAGACAGACTTCTTCCGCTTCAACACGGTGACGGGTCGCTGGGACACGACGTTACCACCTGCGCCGGCGGGTATGAAGGACAAGTGGGACAAGGGTTCATGGCTGGTGTATGATGGTGGGAACACCATCTATGCTCATAAGGCTAAGTATCACGAGCTGTGGGCTTTTGATGTAGCCACACATACCTGGGGTTCTTCGCCGCTGCCGGGCATGCCGCTGGTGGGCATGATGGGTAAGAGCAAGAAGTCTAAGGACGGTGGCAGTGCGGCGTTTGATGCTGGAGCTATCTGGGCTCTGAAGGGTGGCAACACTCAGGAGTTCTGGAAGTACACGGTAGCCACTGGTACCTGGACTGAGCTTGAGACCATCCCGTCGTATGGTTCGACGTTGAAGAAGAAGCGGGTGAAGGCTGGTGGCGACATCTGTGCCTGGGGTGGCGGCGTGTTCTTTGCTTTGAAGGGCAACAAGACGCTCGAGTTCTGGCAATACACAAGTGGAGCGGCACTCTCAAGCCGGATTCTGCCGGGTGAGACTGGTGAGCAGGCGGGCAGGACGCAGGCTGAACCAGGACTGCTGGTCGCCCCCAATCCGGCGGTTGATGCCGTGACCGTTCAGTTTCAATTGCCGGCTGCGGGTCTGACCGTCTCTCTTTATGATGTAACCGGTCGCTGTGTTGTCAGCAAGAGATGCCTATCAGGCGCCGGGCTGTCTGGCGTCAGGCTGGGGCTGGGCGGGATTGCGCCGGGTGTGTATCTGCTGAAGCTGGAAGGAACCGGGGTGGTAGTAACAGATAAGCTCATCGTCACCCGGGGTGCGACCGGTGAGCGGTAGACGGCGGGTGGACTTATTCGCTTACTGTTTGGTAATCTGCCATTGAAGGCAGCAGCTCTGCTGCTGGCGTTTGGCCTCTGGGCGTACGCTGTGCTTGAACGCAGTTATGACCACCGGTTTGTGGTTCCCATCGTCCTGCAGCGTGGGGCGGATACGACAGTAGTGGTCACAGACATAGATGCTGTTCAGGCTCAGGTTACAGTTGAGGCGAAGGGGAAGGATCTGCTCAGACTACGCTACAGGCGGATGCAGTTCCGGCCCGAGGTTCCGGCGACGCGACCCGGGATCAGACAGGTCAGACTCTCTGCTGCCGACCTTGAGCTGCCAGCGCAGGTCGTTGTTCGTTCGATCAACCCCGAGGTGGTAGAGATGAAGCTAAGCCCGGCGGCTTGGAAGAGCGTTTCGGTAGTAGTACCCACTCGGGGGCAGCTTGCCGAAGTGGCAGGAAGGAGAGTGGCCTTGCTGGGTGTGACTCCCTTGTCAAGGGTCAGACTGACCGGACCTGAGGAGGAATTGGCACTTGTAGAGCTGGTGAATACCGAGACACTTGATCTCAGTAGCGTACGCCGGGCAGGAAGGTATCGTCTGCGGGTCGTACCCCCGGGGGAGGGCTTCCGGGTGCAGCCTGAGACAGTCGACGTCGATCTGGTGCTGGAGCGGGAGGTGGCAAGGATCCTTCTTGACGTGCCGGTCAGGGTGGTGGCACCGGCAGGCGTAAGGGCAGAGGTTGAACCGACAGAAGCGCAGGTGGCTGTAGCCGGGCCACAGAGCCGAATTGACTCACTCCGGGGCAGTGAGGTTTCACTCAGGGTGAACATCGGTCAAGTGCAGCCGGGTACCTATCGTCTGGTAGCGGAGGTTGCAGGACTGCCTCCGGGATTCAGGCTGGTGAAGTGTGAACCGGCACAGTTCGAGGTTACCGTCCGTTAGACTGCCGGCGCAGGCAAGTGCTCTGTCTGGGTATTGAGACAAGCTGTGACGAGACCGCAGCTGCGGTTGTCGCTGATGGGTTGCAGGTGTACTCAAATGTTGTCTCCTCACAATACGTCCATTCCGGGTTCGGAGGCGTGGTTCCGGAACTGGCTGCGCGGCAGCACATGCGGATGCTGGTACCGGTCGTCGAGAAGGCGCTGTCCGAAAGCGGCAGCAGGCTTGCTGATATTGACCTTGTTGCAGTAACGCATGCACCGGGTCTGCTGGGAGCGTTGCTGGTGGGTCTGCCATTTGCCAAGGCGCTTGCCTGTGCTCTGAATAAGCCGTTTGTAGGGGTTAATCACCTGGAGGGGCACCTGTTCGCGGTCAGACTGGGTTATCCTGAACTGCAACCGCCATTTCTGGCAGCGGTACTCTCTGGCGGGCATACCGAGCTCTTGATGGTGGAAGACTGGTGCCGGTACTGCCATCTCGGTTCAACTGTAGACGACGCCGGCGGCGAGGCATTTGACAAAGTGGCGAAGCTGTTGGGGCTGCCGTATCCCGGTGGGGCGCTTCTGGAGCAACTGGCATTAGAAGGGCGGCCGGTCATCGAGTTTCCGGTGGCAGACCCAGGCGGGCTGGATTTCAGTTACTCGGGATTGAAGACAGCAGTGATGTACTACCTGCGGCAGCATCCCGATGCAGGTCGGGCAGACGTAGCCGCGTCGTTTCAGGCAGCAGCAGTTGGGCAGGTTCTCAACCGGATTCAGCGGGCTTTGCGGGAGATGCCAGTTCGTGCAGTTGCCGTGTGTGGCGGAGTGGCAGCAAACCGGTATCTTCGTCGGCGGCTTGAGAGTCTGTGCCGGGAG
>JBDRUL010000167.1:0-3914 GCA_039801305.1 Caldifarciminota bacterium
GCCGACACAGCTTCATCCTGCCCGACAACCCTCTTGTGAATCTCAGACTCGAGTCGTATGAGTTTTTCCCGTTCTGATTCCATCAAGTTCTTTACCGGGATTCCTGTCCACTTCGCAACTACCTCGGCAATGTCTTCCTCTGTAACCTCCTCCCGTACCAGCCTGTCATCCGTTGCCTTCCTCTCGAGTTCCGCAAGTTCACGACGCAACTGCACCAGTCGGCCATATTCCAGTTCAGCAGCCCGGTTCAGGTCGTACTTCCGTTTTGCTGACTCTACCTCGTGCATTACCCTCTCTATTTCCTCTTTAAGCTTCCTCCTGTGTTCTACTTCCGCACGCTCGGCTTCCCAGCGACTCTGCAACCGCTGCCGTTCTTCGGCCAGATCGGCCAGCTCCTTCTCTATCTCGGCAAGCCGCGCCCTGGATCCCTCATCAGTCTCACGCTTGAGCGACAGGCGCTCCATCTCTAGTTGCACTGAGCGTCTCTCAACCTCGTCAAGCTCAACCGGTTTGGAGGTAATTTCCATCTTCAGCTTGGCGGCAGCCTCATCTACGAGGTCAATTGCCTTGTCAGGCAGGAACCGATCAGATATGTAGCGGTTAGAAAGAACTGCGGCGGCAACCAGCGCTGCGTCAGCGATTCTCACCCCATGATGTACCTCATAGCGTTCGCGCAGGCCACGCAGGATAGAAATGGTCTCTTCGACGCTGGGCTGATCTACATAAACGGGCTGGAATCGCCGCTCGAGTGCCTTATCCTTTTCGATGTACTGTCGGTACTCGTCCAAAGTTGTGGCGCCTATGCACCGTAGTTCGCCTCTGGCGAGCATCGGCTTCAGCAGATTACCGGCGTCAACCGCGCCCTCGGCCCGACCAGCCCCAACGACAGTGTGTAGCTCATCAATAAAGAGAATGATCCGTCCGTCAGATGCCACAACCTCCTTAAGTACCGCTTTGAGCCGATTCTCAAACTCACCACGGTACTTCGCGCCGGCAATCAAAGCTCCTATGTCAAGGGCGATAACCCTGCGGTCCTTAAGACTCTCGGGAACATCACCTTGGACGACTCGCTGTGCCAGCCCCTCGACAATTGCAGTCTTACCAACGCCCGCCTCGCCAATCAGAACAGGATTATTCTTGGTACGCCGAGACAGCACTTGAATAACTCTCCGGATCTCTTCATCCCTGCCAATGACTGGGTCTAGCCTACCGTCTCGAGCAAGCCTAGTGATGTCTCGTCCATACTTGTCCAAAGGCTGATATCTGTCCTCTGCCGTCTGATCTGTAACACGTTGTGCGCCGCGTATCTCCTTTAGAACAGCCAGAACCCTGCTCCGGTCAACACCAAGATTCCTCAAAATGCGAGCTGTCTCACCATCGGGCAAATCAAGCAGCCCCAACAGCAGGTGCTCGGTCGAGATATATTCGTCCTTAAGGCGCCTCGTTTCAGCGTCCGCGCTCTGTAAGACCCTCTGCAGCCGACTTGATATATACGGTTGTCCCGCGCCTATCACCTTCGGACGGTCGCGAAGAGCCGCTTCAATCTGCTCCGCTACTGTACGGGGCTCAACGCCGATCTTAGTTAGAACTTCCGGCACTAGTCCCGTGTCCTGTTCAACTAGCGCCAGCAAAAGGTGTTCAGCATCAATCTCGGCATGCTGCAGTTTTTGTGCAATTGAGTTAGCAGAGGCCAGAGCCTCTTGGGACTTTTCTGTGAAACGATCTAGATTCATGTCACCTTTTAGACTGGCTGCCGACATAAGCAGGTGCTGACTATCGGCCATGTTGCCAAATCGCTTGACTGAACAGGGTTTTCGGTGGATTACCAGCTGTGCACACTGTAGCTGATGTCGCCTCGTCCCTTTCTTCTCCTTCGTGCAACTGCAGCCGCTTTAGCGATGTACCAAGAGTGTATCGCTGCCTCTATAGGAGACTGACAACCAGTACTATATGTAAACGGAGCCCTTTGCACATAGCACCGGGACCTGCATAAAGTACGAAATCAACAACCAGTACGGCAAGACAGACGCTATAAAGGTCAAATATGGTCCGGCTCGGCACCCCGCGAACTGCGACTACCTGCTGCGGGTGGATGAGATTCAATATCCCCGTGATTCCCGATGGTGTTACTATTCAGCCCGAATCCGCTATCTGGTCTCCTACTGGGAAATGAGCTTTGAATCACGCGACCACCCTGAGTCTTAACCCCGCTTCAACATCAGTATATGAGCTACACACGGTAACTGGCGAGAGAGCTATCCGCGCCGAACGGACCACGGAAAGATCGTGGGAAAATGCCACAGGAAACACAGCACACTCAAGAATCCCTGCACCGTGACTGGGTTCCATTCGGTTCTTGGGGAATTAACTGGTCGAACACCCTGACCGAACGCGCTTGAATACTTGGTTACCCCCGCACAGATTCACCGTAGCCGGATGTCGAGAGTTACAGCGCTTACTGAAGCCGATAGCGATATACGCCTCTCGGTATTGTCCCTCTCGACCGTCACACCCCGAATGCTTCGCACTGAGTACATACAAAGGGTCAATCCCCCACAACGAACCAAGACTCATAGCCGCTTCAGGTCGTATCGTTCTTGCCCAATTTCTGCACCCGTAGGCGAAGGATACTGCTGTTCATTATCTCCCGGCTTCGTACCGGCGTCTACTTCGTAATCGAACAACCAACTGGTGCTCCGGACTACACAAAATCGTAGTAACACAACAGGTGTCTTCTTCCCATGCCAAACTGAGCGCGTAAGATACCCACGCAGGCTCAATCCAACATACCTGAGCGACCCGATCATTTGGCAACCCGTCAGCAGGTGGCCGCCTTGACTTAGTGGTAAGAAGGACTATATTCTGCAGCAATGGTAAAGAAGTACACCGTAACCGAGACTTGGATAGTCAACGAAACAAACCCTGTTGAGTCAACCAGCGCAGATCAGCTCTACGAACGTCTCGCAAAGGTAAGTGGCAAACTCCCCGGCATCGACGTTCCTCTAGATCTGCAAGATGAGGAGCATTTCCGGGACGAAGCCAGAATCTACGACTTTCTTGCCCATATTGGGGCTGTAGAACCAAGAGACTCTGGACAGGGACAAGTTGCTGCCCAGGTACAGAAGGTCCTCGATATCGGCACTGGCGACGGCTGGCCAGCACTGCGTCTAGCGCCGCGACTTAAGTCCGTAACAGCTATTGACGCTGCCGAACTTAGGGTAGCTACTGCCCGCGCAAATGCCGAACGTCTGGGTATCGCGAATGTCTCCATTCACAGAATGAACTCAACATCCCTAGATTTCCCGGATAGCTCGTTTGACGCTGTCGTGGCCGCATCCGCTGTGGAGCAGTCGCCTGATCCCTACCAAACCCTGCGTGAAGCCTGGCGGGTTCTGCGACCGGGTGGGAAGCTGCGGGTGGTTTTTGAAGCCTACGATAGAGCAAAAAGTGGTTATACCGAAGAGGTTTTTCTGACAACCGTAGAAAATACCCATCCTAACTCACTTCACGCTGGCACACTAGGCTACCACTACGTATTACGCCACGCCAGCCCTCCTTGGGAAAGAAACTACCTGTTGCGGTTCAAAACTACGCCCGAGATGACAGAAGAATTCAGGCGTCTCGCCGATCTGCTGGAACGGCTCGGCCATAGTCCTACCCAAGCACCAGAGATCGGAGTCCAGTTCCTAGAACGCAATAGAACAGCTATCGTTGGATCGAGTTGGTATGAACTCGAGCATTTCACGAGCTCGACAATGAAACAGACGCTCGAAGAAGTAGGGTTTGTGGATGTGAGAATTACCTACTCCGCATCAACGCTGGCTGGCAAGATATGGCCTTATGTTCGCCATGCTCAACTTGACGAAAAACAGAGTAAGGCTGTATGTCAGGGCTTGGCCGAGCTCGCTTGTATG
>JBDRUL010000168.1:0-3914 GCA_039801305.1 Caldifarciminota bacterium
GACCGAGTGCATCCAGGGGAAATACTTTCCCGTCCAGTCTGATCCGGCGTGCGCCGCCTCCCCGGCTGTCACTGACCACCAGTTCGTTGCCGCATACTTCGCCTCTGGCACGGTAGGCGTTGTCCTGTGAGCCCATTTCGAGCTCAAAGCTGCGCAGAGTCAGATCAGAATTGGCTATGGTTCTTGACCATACTCGCACGCGCTGCGAGCTTCCCATCATGCTCACTGCGAGTCGCATCAGCCCTTCAAAGACGTAGCTCTGGTTAGTGCGGTGGTAACGGTACATAGCATAACCCACCTGCCGGCCATCGAGATAAGTCGCCAACCAGCACTCAGCAAATCTGGGGGAGACATGTGCAGGGGCACGGGTTCGACATGTACCTGACAATGTCAGTGCCAGCGCCAGTAGTAACAGACTGCGTGGTTTCATAGAGAGCCAGATTAGCATTGGACAGGATGTCTGTCAATCAACCGATTTCGAGATATTACATGGCGTCGTAGTTACCGACGTAACCTACATACCTTGGTATAGTTGTGATGGCCGCACGGCCCTGCATAGTAGGCTGGAGCTGTGTCGGCAGTTTGGCAGCGCAGCCAACCAGCGGGTTTTTGAAAGTTTGCACGTCTCTCTGTCAAGTTCAGTCTGCAACAGAACTTATGAAGGATGGGGGCATGCCCCGGGCATGCCCCCGGGCTGCTGCGGGGATTGCCCAGGTGCATGCCCGGGCAGGGTTTCTGGTTAGGCAGTTGATTGCGGCTCAAGCCTGGGTTGGGAATTCTGAGGCAGAAACCGCGCCGGCAAGGCGTCTGCCACCTTCTGGCGGTCAGCCCGCAGATGTTCGTGTTGCTGGCTGCAGAGATGCAGGTCTCGTGGTCTGGTCCGAGACATACTTGTCAGCCTGTCTGCGGGTTGCTGTCAGAAGCAGGGGCAACTGGACAAGGTTGACCGCAGCCGGTGGCGGCGCTAGAATCAGAAACTGAGCCGGAGTGGCGGAACTGGCAGACGCAGCGGACTCAAAATCCGCCGTCCAGCGATGGACTTGCGGGTTCGAATCCCTCCTCCGGCATCCGGACTGCAAGGGCTCAACGACTGGGCCGGATGATGGTAATTACCGGCCGGTGGTCTGAAACGAACTCCAGGTAGCCGGGTATCACGTCGTCCGTCCGCAGGGTGAAGGTGCTGTCCCGTACCCTTCCCGGACAGAATCGGGCTGTTGTCATGATGTGGTCGAGCAGAGCAGAGCTGGGAATGTAGGAAGCCTGCTGCGGGTTTCTTGTCAGAGGTAGGGTGAGGAAGCGGTATCTTGAGGAATCGGAGAGCAGCGGCAGGAAGACATTCTGATCTGGCGGGTCAGACAGTTCGTCGTTCCAGTCACCGGCAGCGATGATATTGGAATCGCCGATAACAAGCAGGGAATCGAAATAGGCTTTCAGGGCGCGGCAGGCTCCGGCGCGCCTAGCGCGGTCAGAACTGCTCTGACCAGCCTTCAGGTGAAGGACTATGAGTTGGGAGCTGAAGGAGAAGGCCGGCTCTGATGCTGCCATCTGCATTACCAGCGGCGGCCTGGGAAAGGAGTCGTTCTCCCAGAATACCTGATGCACATTCTGAACTGATATTGCCGTCTGTCTGTAGACTATGCCGGTCTTCTGATAGGAGCTGCCGTAGTCGTCGTATGAGTACAGCCCGCGATATCCGGGAAGACGGTTGAGCAGCCGCCTGAACGCGACAGTGTCGGATATCTCCTGCAGAGCATAGATATCAAGGTCGAGCGTGAGCATCATCCCTGCCACGAGTTTTATGGTCGGGGCGGCGGCGAGCGGAAACTCCCTGAGGTTCCAGGTCGCCAGCTCAAAGGTGGTATCGGTGCCAAGGCAGGGGATACCGGCGATGCCCCGGACCAGAAAGGGATGGGCTGCGGGCAGAGAGTAACCACCTGAGTCGTCCACTGCGACGAGGTAGAAGACGTGGTTGCCAGAGGGGATGCCGCTGAGCCGGATGCTACTTGATTCTGTCCAGGTCGAGGGGATAGTTTCGTCGATGCCATAGCGGTATCCGGTTACCAGCCCGTCGGCATCATAACCCTGCCAGCGGAACAGCGCCGTTTCACCGGGATCAAGCTGGTCGGGTCCGGTCAGTATCGTCACGGTGGGCAGACGGTTGCGATGACCCGGAGGGCTGGTGCAGGCGGAGAGTAACAGCAAGAGGAGCAGCAGCCGGAAAGCCATTGCAGCGAGTCTACTGGCGATGCCGGTGACTGTCCAGCTGGTGACCTGATCACTGCCCAGTGTTGACCGGTTGCCAGACTCTTCTAGAATGCTTGCGCATGAAGTTTGGCGATTTTGAACTGCATCCGCTCTGTGACGGTTTCTTCGGACTGGATGGCGGAGCGATGTTCGGGGTCGTGCCCAAGCCGCTGTGGGAGAGAACAAACCCGCCGGATGAGCGCAACCGCATCAGGCTGGCGCTGCGACCGTTGCTGATAGTTGCCGGAGAGCGGCGGATTCTGGTGGATACAGGTATCGGCGACAAATGGGATTCAAAGGGGATCGACATCTACCGCGTCGAGAAGACGGACACAACCGAAGCTTCGCTGAGCCGGCTCGGTCTTGCGCCGGGTGACATCACCCACGTTGTCCTTACTCATCTGCATTTCGATCATGCCGGCGGAGCAACCCGGCTGAAGTCGGGTGAGGTGGTTCCCAGCTTTCCCAATGCGCGGTACGTGGTGCAGCGGGCAGAGTGGGAGGATGCGTTGAATCCGAACCGGCGCTCGCGTGCTGCCTATCTGTCGGAGAACTTCCTGCCGCTGGAGCGCGCCGGACAGCTTGAGATTGTTGATGGTACGGTTGAGCTTGTGCCCGGGATAGAGTTACTTCACACTGGCGGTCATACCCGCGGGCTTCAGCTTGTCCGAATCCGTTCGGCGGGCTCGACAGCGGTCTTCTGGTCAGACATGGTTCCGACGCGGACGCACGTTTCGGTTCCGTATATCATGGGCTATGACCTTTTTCCGCTGGTAACCATGGAGACGAAGGAACGGCTGCTGGCACAGGCGTGTGCAGAGCGGTGGCTGTGCTTTCTCGAGCACGATCCGGAAGTGACGGCTGGATACTTCGGTTGTGAGGAAGGAAGGTACTATTTTGCGGACAGAATTTAGCGGGAGGGCATTGTGAGCGGCGACTGGCGTGACAGGTATGGCTCTAAGATAGTAACCCCTGAGAGGGCTCTTGAGGTTCTGAAACCCGGGCAACGGGTCTTCATCGGTTCGGCATGCGGGACTCCGCAGAAACTTGTTCAGGCCCTGGCTGAGAAGCCGGTGGAGGACGTGGAGATTGTCCATCTGTTGACGCTTGGAGTTGCACCCTATGCGCAGGAGGCGATGGCTTCGCGCTATCGGGCGAATGCGTTCTTCATCTCAGCCAATGTGCGCCCGGCTGTGTGGGAGGGCCGCGCCGACTATACGCCCATATTCCTTTCTGAGATTCCCGCGCTCTTCCGTTCGGGAAGGCTGCCGCTGGACGTCGCTCTGATCCATGTTACTCCGCCGGATGAGCATGGTTTCTGCTCCTTCGGCGTGTCGGTGGATATAACCAAGCCGGCAGCCGAAGCTGCCCGGTATGTTATTGCCGAAGTCAATCCGCGAATGCCGCGTACACTCGGGAACTCGTTTATCCATGTAAGCCGGATTGACGCAATCGTCGAGAACGATGCACCGCTGTATGAGTTCATAACCCCGGGCGAGAGCGAGGTTGCCCGTCGCATTGCCAAGAACGTTGCCGACCTCATCGAGGATGGCTCGACCATTCAGGTCGGTTACGGTGGCATTCCCAGCGCACTGCTGGGCTATCTGAAGGACAAGCGTGACCTTGGTGTTCATACTGAGGTTTTTTCTGACTCGACTATCGATCTTATC
>JBDRUL010000169.1:0-3903 GCA_039801305.1 Caldifarciminota bacterium
ACCGGTGGCTGGTCGGTAAGCTCAGACCGGAGATGATTCCGCCGGGGATAGTACTGAACGAAGACCACCGCTATTGGCTAGTGGAGATGTCAGAATCAGACGCTGACGCTGCCAAGTCCGCAGGTTTTCAGCTCAAACCGGTCTTCCAGACCAGATCCGAACCAAGAGCTTCAGTCTGGAATGCTTCTTGGCGACCAGACTCCAATGTCGCACGGCTCGTAGCTCAAGTATCACTCGATTCCCTCGCCCGGGACATCCGCAGGCTGCAGAACTTTCGCACCCGACATACTCTACGTGACAGCTGTGACTCCTGTGCCTTCTGGCTCTATCGCCGTTTTGCCGGTTACGGCTGCTCCACCGAATTCGACCGCTACCGCTATCAGAACAACCTCTGCTTCAATGTCATTGCCACGATTCCGGGCGAAGTGAGACCGGAGAGCATTGTCGTCATGTGCGGACACTTCGACTCCTACTCACCGACACCAGACAACGCTCCTGGTGCCGATGACAACGCTACCGGTACCGCCATTCTGCTTGAGGCAACCCGCCTCTTTCAGAACGCCCGCTTCCGCTGGTCGGTCAAACTCGTGGGTTTCTCCGGCGAAGAGCAGTGGATGAAGGGCTCGTATCACTGGGTAGACTCGGTAGTCGTGCCACAGCAGCTGAAGATTGACGGCGTATACAATGTTGACATGATCGGCTACACCTCTGCCGACTCTACCTACCATGTCGTGAACTACAATTCTCCTTCAATTGCGCTGGCTGGCCTATGCGACTCGGTCAACCGTTGGTACTCAATAGGGCTCGACCAGCTCCTGCTCTACTATGACCCGGACTGTGCCGGCGACAACACTCCGTTCTGGGAACGTGGTTTCAGGGCGGTATTTGCTCTGGAAGACTCAGAATGGGGAATCTGGAACGGCTCCAATCCGCACTACCATACAACCCACGACACCTTCGGCACCCTCCGTCTGGGTCAGGTTCGTCGGGTTGCCCAGATGTGCATTGCTGCCCTTGCCACCCATGCCGGACTGATTGATTATGTCGGAGCCGACGAAAGCAGGCCTGAGACAGCTCTTCAACCCTGGCGCATACGGCCAAACCCGTTCGTAAACCAGACCCGGATCTGGGGCAGAGAAGATGATCTGTGGGAAGTGCTCGACATCTCCGGCCGACCTGTCAGCCGGGAGCGGGGAAGGACGATTGGCAGTAGACTTCTGCCGGGTGTCTATTTTCTGAAAGCGCTAGATACACCCTTCTCTGTTGCCCGCATCGTCAAGCTCAGATAGTCTGCTTTGGACAAAGCCGACAGCAGGAACGACTCTGCTGCGTTGACAGATAATAGCCCATTGCTATCCTACGGCATGCGCTTCTTTTCAGCACTGGTACTTGGCATAGCCTTTGTGCTTGGCATGGGTGTGATCGGCAGGGATATCATTTACGCCCGTCTGGGCAGCCCTGCCGTGCGTGTCGTGGGATCCGCCTCTCGTCTGGTCGAGTCCGATGTCGTCAAGTGGCGCATCACTATCGGCAGGAACACCGGTGTGGCCGATGTACGCTCTGGCTATGCCGCATTGCGCCGTGACCACGACCTGCTCATCGCGTTCCTCACCCGCAGTGGCATTCCGCAGTCCGAAATCGCCATACAACCGGTGAACCGGGGAAACAACTATGACAATGAGGGACGGATAACCGGATACAGCCTCAGCCAGAGCTTTGACATTGTATCAACAAGAATTGACACGGTGGAGCGTCTGGCTCTGAATCCGGATGTGCTCTACGATCAGGGTGTAAGCCTGCAGTCTTCCCACCTTGAGTATTACCTCTCGCGTCTGCCCGAAATCAAGAGGGAGTTGCTCGCCGAAGCCACGCTGGACGCCAAGGCACGCGCAGAGGAGATTGCCAGAAACGCCGGCCGTACAGTCGGCAAGATCGCTGATGCCCGCGCTGGCGTTTTTCAGATAACCGAACCCTATTCGACCGACGTTTCTGACTACGGCATCTACTCTACGACTACCCGCCAGAAGAGCGTCAGAATCACGGTCAGCGCCAGCTTTACCATGCGCTGAGACGGTGATCCGCTGACGGATACTGTAGTAGCAGCATCCACTCAGGACTTGACAGCCAATCAGCTCCTTGCTATCCTGCGCTGAATCGGGGTTGCATGCCGTCCCGTGCAACCAGCTGGCAACAACCAAGGAGGCCTGAGATGCAAAGAAGAACTGTCTTAAGTCTGGCCGTGCTGATATTAACCAGTCTTGTGCTGGCGACAATCAGCTCAGCCATCTCTCTACCCGGTGGAGAATGGGCGTATCCCAGACCGGTGCCAAAGCAGGATCCGCCGCCACAGGTGCTCTGGGGACCATATCCGGTTCCTGACCTGCGCGGACTACAGTGGGGATTCTACGGAATGTCCTACTGGGGACTGAAGGAACAGCTCCACGCCTGCTACTTCTGGCAGAATCAGATTCACCGCTACAAGTCGGCAGATTCGTCCAATCCGAGCTATCCAGACACGATCCCGATGGCGACTATTCCTTCTCCGGTTTCAGACTCTTTTCAGGATCTGGCATACTGTCGCTACGACCAGTCGGTCTGGCTGCACTCGAGCAAGTACAAGGCCGTCTATAAACTCGACGCCGCCACCGGTGTGCTCAAGCGGCAGTTCCCCTCGCCGGCGCTGCGTTATCCCACCGGTATCGCCTTCAACGAACGGGAGAAGACAATCTATCTCTGCGACCGGATGCCGGAAGGGGTCTGGCCGTGCAGTCTCTATGTTGTCGATACAACTGGCTATGTTCTTGCCCGGCACGGACTTGCTCACCTCGGCTACAGCTACTCCGGCGCCCGCTGTCTCGACATGGACTACACCAGCTCCAATCCCAACTGGCCCACTTTGCTCATGACCTATACTTTCTTCTCCGGTTCGGGCGTGCTCGACAGCACCGTGCTCTTTGAGCTCGACCGGAATACGCTTGCCATAATCAACCGTTTCCGACTGCCCGATCTCGCCGGCTATGTCAACAATGTCAGGGGAGTCGCCTGGGACCCCCGTTCCGGCGACTACTGGATCGGCATCATGCAGAATCCTGACAACCACATCTACAAACTCTCGGGCTGGCATGTGCCGCTTTCGGTGGATGCCGGACTGATGTCACTTGAGGGCGCCAGAGGCAGCATCGAGTCAGCAACGACCGTGACTCCGCATGTGACCGTGCGTAACTTCGGTAGTGCCGAAGCCGATATCCCGGTACGCCTGCGCATCGGCACGGTCTATGATGAGTCAAGGACAAAGACAATCCGGGGCGGGGCTGAGGATACCGTGGTGTTTCCAGACTGGACGCCTCATGTCGTTGGCACCTACCCTGTCCGCTGCTCTACCGGCCTGGCCGGAGATATGTTTGCTGCCAACGACACCTGGACAGAGATCGCCCAGGTCGTGCGCATCGGCAAGGATGTGGGCTGCAATGCCATAATCGCTCCTGTCGGGCTCGTCGACTCCGGCGTCACCATCATTCCTCAGTGCTCCACCTACAACTACGGCAGCCAGACCGTCAGTTACTCAGTACGGTTGCGCATCGGCTCGCTCTATGACGAGACCACCTTCGTAGCCGGACATCTGCCTGGTAATTACAGAGTCTGCAGTCTACCTGCATGGCGCCCCGCAACAACCGGCCAGTTTATCGTGAGCTGCTCGACCCGACTCAGCGGCGACCGGATACCGGCTAACGACCGAGCCCTCGGCGAAATCACCGTCAGAACCCAGGACGTCGGTGTCAGCCTCATCATCCAGCCGGTCGGCACAATCGACTCTGGAACCCAGACAATTCCCAGTGTCACTGTCAGAAACCACAGCACTCATCGCTCAGTTTCGCCGGTATGGTTCCGCATCAGCACTGTCAC
>JBDRUL010000170.1:0-3895 GCA_039801305.1 Caldifarciminota bacterium
GTGCAGGATAGCTCACGGGAATCCTGACAGTGCCTAGGCCGGGACGCAGCTTAGCGTGCCCTGTTGGAACCGGACTGGCGTGTACGGTTGCACCGGCACGGGTATGAGGAAGGGCATCTGGGGAATCGTCCCGGAGCTGTCCGGGTGGGCTGCCCGGCCGGACTGCCCCGGGCTGATAGGACAGACAGCTTAAGGCGATGATCCGCAAGGTGTTGGATGCATACAGGGTGAGGAAGTACAACCGTCGGTAGCTTGACAGGTGCAGACAGGGGTTTAGCCTAGTCTTATGAGGCTGGCGGTGACAAGGTACGGTGTCATTGCGATGCTCTTTGCTGGTTGCGTCGGTCAGGTGCCACCGACAGTACCCAAGCTGGCCGGACCGCGTTCGGGCCAGCCCGGTGAGACACTCTGGTTCGCAGTGCAGAGTCAGGACAGAAACCGTGATAATCTCTCGTATCTGGTGGACTGGGGCGACGGGTCAATTCCGGTGTGGACACCGGAGATCGCCGCTGACGAAAGTATGACCGTCTGGCACCTGTATGGCAGCATTGGCGAGTATGGTGTCAAGGCACGCTGTCGCGACGAGACCGGCCGGGAGTCTGAATGGAGCAGCGAGATTCCGGTCACTATCATGTTTCGTGGCCCGCTGACTCCGGACAGGCCTTCAGGCCCAGTGACCGGTTATCCGGATTCGATGCTTGTTTTCTCGGTACAGGTTGAGCATGTGCGTGGCGAGTCGGTGACGGTGCAGTTTGACTGGGGAGGTACGCTGGGCAGCTGGAGCAGACCAGTGCCTCACGGCGGCACAGTCGTTGACAGTCACCGCTTTCGTCGCACCGGCACTTACGCAGTCCGCTGTCGTGCCGGCGACCGGCAGGGCAACATGAGTCCGTGGTCACCTGGGCTGGTGCTTAACATAGAGCCCCGACCGGTTGAGCCGCCGCGGGGGCTTGTTCTCTCGGCAGTAAACGGGCTGCTCGTGAAGCTGCGCTGGTCGACTGCGGGCAACGACTCATCAGTCCGCTATGTTGTCTGGTTCCGGGGTGTGCTCGATTCGGGCTTTGTCGCTCTTGATTCTGTAATACGCAACAGCTATGTCCATGAGCCGATGGGAAACACTGGTGATTATACGGTATCCGCAGTGCGAGGTGACGAACACCGGTTTGCACCGGATACCTTGAGTACGGTACCGGTTTTCAGCGATACAGTTGTGCTGTTCGAGCTGAATGCGTCAGGTCACGCCGGTTATGGCTGGGACAGCCTGACCCATGTGGGCAGACCGCGGACAATGCTTGATACGGCTTCTGCCCGGTCTGTTGCCTGCTATTTCACCGATTTTGCCCGTGGCCATTCTGGCCCATACTACTACATCTCCAGCCCGCATCTGGGGCCCAGTGATCCTGGCGGGCTGGTACCGCCGGGCAACTGGCTGCGTACAGGGCTGTATCCCTTGTGGGGTAACAATCAGAGCCCGCTGCCGGAATATGACTCGCTGCTCTATCAGCCGGTTGTCGAGATCGGTTCACTTCGTACTGACATGGCGGTTTACCGCGGTGATGGTCGCTACGCACTGGTGTCGACCTTCTTCCCTGACACAGCGGCTGGTACGGTCAGGGTAGTCTCCTGGGTACAGACAGTTCCCGCACTGCGACTGATTGCGCACCGTGAGTAGGCCTCTCCCGTTCCTGCTGGGCGTTCTGCTTCTGAGCGCATGCGAACAGGGAGGAGACGGGCAGATGAATCTGCGGCCTCTGGCGCCACATGTCTCCGGTCCAGATACAGTAGCTGTGGGGGAGCGCTCCGAATTTGAAGTGACCGTCTACGACCCGGACGGAGACGAGCTCAGGGTCTTTGTCGCGTGGGGAGACGGAGATACCACCGACTATGGCGAGTTTGTGCGCAGCGGTCGTTCAGTCCTGTTCTTTCACATTTACAATAGCGCGGGAGCTTTCACCATCCGGGCGCGTTGTCAGGACTTGGGAACGCTGTTTTCGAACTGGTCAGAGGGGAGACAGGTGACGGCTGTGAGCCCGGGTGAGTGAAGCTTGACATTCATCTCTTGGGGGAGAGAATCATTCTGTTGCTCGTGCGGCAACCTTGAGTTTTTCCGCATAGCAGGAAAGGACATAAGGAGGTCCTGTAATGAAGTGCTGGTCGGTGCTGTTGATTGCATTCCTCAGTTTCAGCAGTGCAGCTCTGCTGGAGCCCGCGCTGGTCGAACAGATGGCGCGTTGCGACGGAGATGAAAAGCTGCCGGTCATAATCGCCCTCAATGAACAACTGGATGCTGAGAATATCATCCGGACGATCAAGAACAAACAGCAACGTTGGGAAGTCACGGTTTCGCGGCTCAAGCAGATGGCAGAGACGGGTCAGGCCGGTCTGCTTGCTGAGCTGCGATCGTTCGAGGCTGCTGGCAAAGTTGCTGAGATAGTTCCCATGTGGATTGTCAATGCGGTCTACTGTGAGGCTACTCCGGAAGTGATCCAGAAAATAGCCGAGAGGCCGGAGATCTGGCTGATTCAGTGGGACAAGATTGCGTCACCGAATATTCTGAACGTGGCGCCGGCCACCGCTGCTGGTGATGTAACTGCCGGATCCTTCACTGTTGAGTGGAACGTGAAGAAGGTCAAGGCAGACAGCGTCTGGTATGTGTATGGCTATACCGGTGAAGGCGTGGTCATCGGCAACATTGATACCGGTTGTGACTACAATCATTCAGACTTGGCGAGCCATATGTGGACTGATCCCAACTATCCTTACCACGGCTGGAATTTCGAGCAGAACAACAATAATCCAATGGACCAGCACGGTCATGGTACTCATACCTGCGGAACCAACGCCGGCGATGGTACAGCCGGTGACACCACCGGCATGGCACCCAAAGCCAAGATCATGACCTGCCGGACAAAAACCAGTCTGAACCCGCCGTTGCCAGATACGATTGCCGAGAACACGGTGATGCGGTCGATGGAGTTCTGCGTTGCGCCGCCGCTATCGCCCCATAATCATGCCCACGTTCTTTCGATGTCGCTGGGATGGGTGCCGTCATGGAATCCTAGGCGTTCACTCTGGCGGCATTGCGTAACCAATGTCGCTGCTGCGGGTCTGGCATACTTCATCGCCAATGGCAACGAGGGTGCTTCCAATCCGCCGTATAATGTCCGTTGTCCGGGTGATGTCCCAGGACCTTGGAAGCATCCGGCAGAGCCACCGGGCGGACTGGGTGGGGCAATATCGATTGGCGCCACTGATGCCAACGACAACATCGCCAGCTTCTCCTCGTGGGGCCCGGTTTCGTGGGACACAGTACATCCCTATCTGGACTATCCCTACCCGCCAGGGTTGTTCAAACCGGACTTCAGCGCACCGGGTGTGAACGTCACTTCTACCCGGCTTGGTGGCGGCTATACCCAGATGTCGGGTACATCGATGGCGACGCCATGTGCAGCAGGTATCGCAGCGCTGATGCTGGAGCGGAATCCGAATCTGTTGCCGGAAGAGGTCAGCGAGATAATGCAGAATTCGGTTCTGCCACTTGGGACACAACCGAAGAACAATACATATGGTACTGGTCGTATCGACGCGATGCTCTGCATCCAGAATACCCCGTTGCCCGGGGCGATGCATGACGTTGCGATGGGCACAGTGCTGGCACCGGCAGATAAGATCGAGCCGCGGACTCCGCTGGCACCGCAGGTTACTGTCCGGAATCGCGGGACGTTTGCCGAGCCGAACGTTGTTGTGTACTGCAAGGTGGAATCACTGGGTACAGTTATTTACAACGAGAACGTCACCATCCCGTTGCTCGACAGTGCTGCGACCGATACGGTGACCTTCCCGAACTGGAACGTCGGTCCGGGTTCGCAGACCTACAACCTGACCTTCTGGCACT
>JBDRUL010000171.1:0-3890 GCA_039801305.1 Caldifarciminota bacterium
ATTCTTCTGTACGTAAGCTTCCGGTTTGACTTCCGTTTCGGCGTGGCGGCAGTGCTGGCACTGATTCTGGTGGCAGTGATGGCGCTGGGGTTCATCTCTCTGGCAGGGATTGAGGTGACGATCACCGTGATTGCCGCCGTCCTGACCGCGATCGGGTACGGTGTTAATGACTCGATTGTGATCTCCGACCGCATACGGGAGAACCTCAAAAAACTGCGTAAGGAGCCGCTCAGTGAAGTGGTCAACAAGTCAGTAAACGCTACGCTGGGCAGAACCGTGGTCACCAGCCTCACGACACTTGTCGTGCTGCTTTCGCTGCTCATTCTCGGTGCAGCCAGCATCAGGGATTTTGCCGCGGTGATGATCGTGGGGCTTGTCACCAGCACCTGTTCCTCGATCTGTGTCGTTGCTAATGTGGTGGTTGAGTGGGAAGCGAGGTTTCCCAGCAAGACCCGGCGTTAGCCGGCTGGCGCCTGAGGCTGGCAGCGCTGGTTGCCAGCGGGCTCTACACCGGCTACTTTCCGATCGCGCCGGCAACAGTCACGAGTTTCTTCACGCTGCTACCAGCCTACTACCTTGCCCGGTGCTGGTGGGGTAATCTGGCAGCTGTGGTGGTGCTCTTCTCTGCGGGTGTGCCGTTGGCAACCACGCTGGAGCGGGTCTGGGGAAGAGACCCGAAGAGAGTGACAATCGATGAGATTGTCGGCACACTCATCACCTTCTTTCTGAATCCGGTAACAGTGTGGGGACTTCTTGCCGGTTTCTTCATCTGGCGGTTCTTTGATGTAGTGAAGCTGCCTTTCGTGCACAGGTCTCAGAACCTGCCCGGGGGCTGGGGCGTGATGGCGGACGATGTGCTCGCCGGTATCTGCGCCAATGTAGTGCTGCGCGCGCTTATATACCTGCAGCCGGTAGCGGGGTTACCACGGATCCTCGGATAGCAGCAATCGTCGTCGGTGATGAACTCCTGACTGGCAGGGTCATTGATACGAATTCGGCTCTGCTGGGCAGGATGCTCGATGACATAGGTCTCAGACTGACGCGGGTGACAAGGGTTGCTGATTCGGAGCCGGCAATCCGGGAGGCAATACGAACTGAGCAGGCTGAACTTCTTTTTGTTATTGGCGGTCTGGGACCGACTCCGGATGACTGCACTCTGGCAGCTCTGGCTGCCGAGTTCAGGCTGCAACTGAAGGTCGACCGGCAGCTCCTTGCCGGCATTCAGGAGAGATTCCGGCGCCGGGGGCGCCGGATGCCGGTTCTTGCCCGGAGGCAGGCGCTGGTGCCTGCAGGCGCACAGCTGCTTGCCAATCCGTTGGGGATGGTGCCAGGTATGGTTATTGCGAGGCAGAAGCAATTGGTGATTCTTCTGCCCGGAGTGCCGCAGGAGTTTGAAGCGCTTGTGCGGGAGAGCGTTATTCCCCTTTTGCGCGAAAGGTTCGGCTGCAACACCCTGCCGAGGCTGCTGTTGCGGACATTCGGGATTCCCGAGTCGGCGATTGCTGAGCGGGTCAAGTGCCTGCTGGCTGGACACCGACGGGTCAGAGTCGGTTACTATCCGTCGGTTACCGGTGTTGACATTGTCCTGCGGGCGCGGAGCGCGGCAGCGTTGAAGAGCCTGCAGAACAGGCTGCGCCGCACTCTGGGAGATGCGGTCTATACCACCAGTGAACAGACAATTCAGGAGGCGATCGCTGAACAGCTGTTGGAGCAGAGGGCGAGCGTGGCAGTGGCTGAGTCCTGCACCGGTGGACTGGTCGGTGATATGCTCACCAGTGTACCGGGAAGTTCAGAATGGTTTGTCGGCGGAGTTATCTGCTATTCTAATCTGTTGAAGATGCTGCTCTGTGGGGTCAGAGAGGCGACCCTTGCGCGTTACGGTGCGGTAAGCAGGGAGACCGTATTTCAGATGGCGCGGGGAGTACGGGCTCTTGCCGGTGCTGACTTCGGGCTGGCGGTTTCGGGTATTGCCGGACCTGGTGGGGGCAGCGAATCGAAGCCGGTCGGTCTGGTCTATGTGGGCGTGGCTGACAGCAACAGGGTGGTTGTGGAGAGGCACCTGTTCAACGGCAATCGCCGGATGGTCAAGGAGCAGTCGGCAATGGCGGGACTGATTCTCTTGTTGCGTCAGATCAGACGCAGAATCAGGCTGCCGAGACAGAGAGCGACAGTCTGATGTCGGCGGCGGAGCTGGTACGTTCGTTCGTTGCAGTCGAGGTGCCGGTCGCAGTTCGGCAGGAGCTGACAGGACTGGTCGAGCAGCTGAGGAGCAATACCAGTCTCCGGGTAAGATGGGTGAGGCCGGAACAGATGCACCTGACCCTTGTTTTTCTGGGTGAGGTTACTCCTGAGTTCGTCGCAGCAGCGAAGGGAGCTCTGGCAGATGTGGCGGTCAGGGTCAGACCTATGGAGTGTCAGCTTGCCGGCTGTGGCGCGTTTCCCAGTCTGCGTCGCGCCCGGGTTGTCTGGGTCGGGATGGAGCGCGGTAAGGCTGAGCTTGTGAATCTGCAGCGGCTGACGAGCGAGGGTCTGAGCCGCATAGGTTATCAGCCCGAATCGAGACCGTTCAGTGCCCACCTGACACTGGGCAGACTGCGTGAGCCGGCTGATGCAGGTTTCTTGAGCAGTATCGAGTTTCAGAGTTCACCGTTCTCAGTTGATCGGCTGGTCCTTTTCCGTTCGGTGCTGAAACCAGCGGGTCCTGAGTATTCAGTGCTGGGCGAGTTCAAGCTTAGTCTTTAGGTCGCGGTTTCTGTTCCTGCAGCTGTAGGATCTGCGCTGGAGAGTTCTGTGTGATGATTCGTACTGTCATCAGACCGCACAGCCGCGGTGAGGGCAAGAGAGACATTTGAAGTCACGTTTCTTGAGCGGGCAGGGCTGACTGCCGGGACTACCACTTCATAGACCGCAGAGAGCAGAGCCGGAATCAGACCGGTCAGCAGTGCTGCCGACAAATCCGGGAGGACGTCCGGTTTAACAGCGGGTCTTACAACAGCAATAGCAGCAGCAGTGAAAACCGGTATGAGACCGGCTTTGCCAGCAAGAGGGGGAATTACCCCGGGAGCAGGAGGGTGTTTGACAACGAATTCCAGATAAGTCATTGTCGGTGTGCTACTTGGGCGTATACGACCAGAGAGATAAATATTAGTAATAACTAATATCAGGCGATGTCGTACCGGCGCCGGAGTTGAAGGGTGAGGGCTGGTCTGGTGGTGGGGTGTTGTGCTTCTGGAGCCTGATGCTTGACTTCAGGCAGGAAAGAAGGATTATTGAGCCTGACTGGAGGTGAATTTGTCAGCGGGCAAGCCTTTTGTCTGGATAGCAGCCGGACTGGTGATTGCGGCGCTGGAGATGATAATTCCCGGCAATGTCATTATCTGGTTCGGTGCTGCCGCAGTCCTGACCGGGCTCCTGGCGTTCCTTGTCCACAATACCTATGTGCTCTTCGGGTTCTTTCTGTTGGCATCTGGACTGATGGTCTTTCTGGCGCAGTGGATAGGTCGCAAGATCACCAGACCTGAACCTGCACCAGTGGGCGCAAACCGGTTTGACGGAGTGGAAGCGGTGGTTATGGCGGAGATCAGACCCAGTGAGCCCGGCAGGGTCAAGGTCTTTGGCGAGGAGTGGCGGGCTGAGTCCGATGAGGTGCTCAAGAAGGGCGAGCGGGTGCGGGTGGTGAAAGTTGATGGAACACGGCTGATAGTTGAGCGCAAGACCGAAGGGAGTTGATGATGCCGGCATTGCTGATTGTTGTTCTCATATTTCTGTTTTTCTGGGCGTTGCTGGGCCTCAAGGTTGTGCGGCCTTACCAGCTCGGCGCGGTGGAGCGGCTGGGCAGGTATCAGCGGACGGTGAAGCCCGGTTTGAACTTCATCATTCCGTTTCTGGAG
>JBDRUL010000172.1:0-3890 GCA_039801305.1 Caldifarciminota bacterium
GGATGGGGGGAGTGGCGCGAAGCGCCGAGGGGGGTCAACCCCTCAATCGTCACCACCGTCTTCCCCTCCGCCCGCTCAGCGGGATAGATGCACGAGACCACCGGCTCGCCGTCCACCAGGACGGTGCACGCGCCGCACTCCGCCTCCTCACACCCAATTTTGGTCCCCGTCAGGCGCAGGCGCTCGCGCAGCAGGGCGGAGAGCGTCTCGCCGGGGATGGGTTCAAGCGAATATTGCCGACCATTTACGGTAAGTTTTATGTTTGACATACCACTAATCCTGTTCTGCACGTTGCCAAGCGGTAAACAATACATCCTTGAACAACGTCACTGCCAACTGCCGGCGGTATGCGGCGCTGGGGCTGGCACGGCGGACCGGCTTCGCACGGCTCGATGTCGCACCGGCGGATAGGTTCGGTCAGCTCCGGTTCGTCACCGGGCAGGGTCTGGCCGGGCAGGACTCTGCCGGGGCATTACGGCACTGAGCGCGTGACCGTCAAGGGACTGCGAGTTGTGAAGGTCGATACTGATAGCGGAACTGTCTATGTGAAGGGTGCGGTTCCGGGATATCGTGGCAGCCGGGTCATAGTGAGAAAGGCACAGTAGTGGAAGTTCTGACAGTACAGGGAACGGTGAAGTCAGAGATAGCTCTGCCCGAAGCGCTGTTCGGTCAGACCGTGGCTGTGCCGGTTCTCTGGGAGTCGGTGAGATCACGGCTTGCCAATCAGCGCCAGGGAACAGCGTGCACCAAGACCCGGGCTGAAGTCTCAGGCACCGGCAAGAAGCCCTGGCGTCAGAAGCATACCGGCAGGGCAAGGCATGGTTCGCGACGTTCGCCCATCTGGCGGGGCGGCGGTATCGTTTTCGGGCCTAAACCGCGGGACTATTCTTATGAGTTGCCGAAGAAGGAGAGGGCACTGGCACTGGTGTCAGCACTCTCGGCAAAGCACAGCGATAAGGCGATAAAGGTGGTCGAGAATTTTGCCCTCAGCAGCACCAAGACCCGTGAACTCGTCGATATCCTCGGCCGGCTGAATCTGAGCGGCTCAGTTCTCCTTGTCGTTGACAAGGCTTCAAGAGAGCTGCTACTTGCCAGCCGGAATATCAGCTGGCTGAAGGTCATCAGGGCGGATCAGGTTGGCGCCTATGATGTGCTTGAGTGCGATACGCTTCTCTTCACCGAAGCGGGGCTGGCTGAGCTCACGCAGCGACCCGGGATCGCCGGGAAGGCGGCAGCATCATGATGGCCAGACCCGAAGCGGTGATTCTGGGTGCGCTAGTTACCGAGAAGTCGGAGCGGCTGCGTGCCGGTGAGAACAGTTACACTTTCCGGGTTGCCCGGCGCGCGACAAAGATCGACATCCGGCGGGCGGTCGAGAGTCTGTTCCGGGTGCATGTTACCGATGTGCGGGTGATGAATTTTGACGGCAAGATGAGAAGAATGGGAATGTTTACCGGTCCGCGGCCGGCGTGGAAGAAGGCGGTTGTCTCGTTGAAGCCGGGCGAGAAGATACAGGAGCTGGAGCGTTAGGATGGCGATAAAGGTAAGACGTCCGACCACTCCGGCACAGCGGTACTATATGGTCTCTGACCGGAGCGAGATCACGCGCGATGAGCCGTACCGGCCACTGGTGGAGCCGCTGAAGAAGCACGCGGGCAGAAACAATCTCGGCAGGCTTACCGTGAAGTGCCGCGGTGGTGGTGAGAAGCGGCATTATCGCCATATCGATTTCCTGCGCGACAAGACCGATGTTGCCGGCAAGGTGGTTTCAATAGAGTACGATCCGAACCGGTCAGCAAGGATAGCACTGGTGAGCTATGCCGATGGCGAGTACCGCTACATTCTGCATTGTGAAGGTCTGCAGGTGGGTGATACTGTCGCTGCGGGCAGAACACTGCCTGTACGACCGGGTAATGCCATGCCCCTTTCTGACATACCGGTTGGCGTTGAGGTGCATAATGTCCAGATTCTGCCGGGCTCAAGGTCGTTCATGGTGCGCTCTGCCGGTACTGCGGCGCAGGTTCTGGCAAAAGAGGACACCTGGGCAGTTCTGCGCCTGCCTTCAGGAGAGGTGAGGCGCTTCGACTTCCGCTGCATGGCCACGATTGGTCGCATCTCAAATGCCGAGCACAAGGATATCTCAATCGGCAAGGCGGGCAGGATGCGCCACCGGGGACGGAGGCCAAGAACCAGAGCTGTGGCGATGAACCCGGTTGACCATCCGATGGGCGGCGGCGAAGGTAAGAGCTCGGGCGGCAGACACCCGTGTTCCCGGCGTGGTATCATTGCCAAGGGCTTCAAGACCCGGAACCGCCGGAAGAAGTCCAGTCGGCTGATTCTGCAGGCGAGGAGAAAGTAGCAGATGGGTCGATCGATTCGCAAGGGACCATACATTGACGAGAAGCTCTTTCGCCGGGTGCGTCAGGCTGCTGAAGCCGGCGACCGGCGCGTAATCCGGACTTATGCCCGGCGGAGCGTGATTCCGCCGGAGTTTGTCGGCCATACTATTGCCATTCATAACGGCAACAGGTTCATTCCGGTCTACGTGACCGAGAGAATGGTCGGGCACCGTCTGGGTGAGTTTGCGCCGACAAGAACCTTCCGGCAGCACTCTGGTCAGCGCCGGGAGAAGGCAGAGGAGAAGAAGACTTGATCAGGGCTTCTGCAACCAGCCGGTTTCAGCGTGGTTCGGCACGCAAGGTGGGACGGATCGCCGAGCTGATCAGGAACTGCGATGTGCCTACTGCGCTGAATACCCTGCAGTTTCTTGCCAAGCCTTCAAAACAGCCCGTACTGAAGACATTGCGGTCAGCAGTAGCCAACGCACTGGCAGCAGCCGGCAAGGCGAAGCTCAAGGAGGAAGATCTGGTAGTGACAGAGGTGTGTGTAGATACCGGGCCGATAATGAAGCGCTGGTTGCCCGGACCCAGAGGTATGGCGTCGATAATAAGGCGCAGGCTGTGCCATATCAGAGTGGCAGTGGCGACGAAGCCGGGGACAAAGGTCTGATATGGGTCAGAAGACACATCCGCTCGGGTTCAGGCTGGGTATCACCAAGGATTGGCGTTCGGCCTGGTTTGAGAAGAAACACTACCGGGAGTACCTGCACGAAGACCTGCAGATCAGGCGCTACATTGAGACCAAGCTGTACGATGCGATGATCGCCAATGTGGAGATCAGGCGGGTGGCAAACCGCACCACCGTGACCGTACACACTGCCCGGCCCGGGATGGTGTTCGGCAAGGGCAGGCAGGCACTCGACCAGCTGCGCGAAGAGCTGAAGCGGCTGGTCAACAGGGATGTACAGATAATGGTCGAGGTTGTCAGAGTGCCGGAGCTTGAGGCGAAGCTGGTCGCCCAGAGTATTGCGCGCCAGCTTGAGCAACGGGTGGCTCACCGTCGGGCGATGCGCCGGGCAGTGACGCAGGCGATGCGGCTGGGTGCGCAGGGAATCAAGGTGATGGTCGCAGGCCGGCTCGGTGGCAGGGAGATAGCCCGGACTGACTGGTACCGTGAAGGCCGGGTGCCGCTGCAGACCCTGCGTGCGGATATCGACTATGCGGTCGACGTGGCGCGGACAATTGCCGGCACCTGCGGAGTCAAGGTCTGGATATACAAGGGCGAGATCAGCCCGAGGCAGGGGAGTTAGGCGATGCTGATGCCCAAGCGGGTCAAGTACCGCAAAGCCCAGCGCGGACGGATGAAGGGCAAGGCGACTGCGGCTAACCGGGTTGACTTCGGCGAGTACGGCTTGATGGCGATGGAGCCGAGCCGTATCACCGCGCGGCAGATAGAGGCTGCCCGTCTCTGCCTGACCAAGTATCTGAAGCGCGCGGGCAAGCTCTGGATAAGAATATTTCCGGACAAACCGGTCACCAAGAAGGCAGCGG
>JBDRUL010000173.1:0-3876 GCA_039801305.1 Caldifarciminota bacterium
AGTCGTAGCAGCTGTCCTGATTGCCAGTATGGCGTTGGCTGAGGCCGGTACACCGCGACGAGGCTTGGCAGTGCTGTGCTCGGCTGTGTTACCCGGAAGCGGACAGAAGCTTCTTGGTGCCAATGTTCGCGGGGAGTTGATGCTCTGGAGTGACCTTGCGATCTGGTCGGTGTGGGGGGTGAACTCCTGGACTGCGGCGGAGCGTGAAAACGATGCCCGTCTGATTGCTGCTGCGCGTGCCGGTGCAGACCTAAGTATCACTGATCGTAGATACTACCGCGCACTTGAGCTTTATGACAATTCTGACGAGTACAACGAGGCAGTCCGGCGAGAAGCGCGGACACGCTATCCTGACGACCCTGTTGCTCAGAGACAGTACTACCTGCTGCATGGCTATTTCGGAGACAGCGTCTGGAACTGGAGTCCTGATTCGGCGCGAATCCGAGAGTACTGGCCAAAGCGCAAGGCTGCGCGTACTTCGGCTTTGGCCGCCGGATTTGCAGTTGGCGGTCTGCTGCTCAACAGGGTTGTAAGCGTGCTGGACTGTGCGTTCTTTGTCCACGCGAATGGCAGGGAGGGCAGGGTTGAGGTTACTCCAGTAACGCAGCCGGTCGGACTCGAATTCCGCTACCGGTTCTGACCGGGTTGAACAGGAATCGGACTGCCGCCTTGCTCGTACAATGGCTGATTGAGCTCTTTGATGATGCCTGAAACGGTCGACGTTGACTTTGCAGTAGTAGGCTCAGGTATTGCCGGGCTCTGGTTCGGGTACATGGTCAGTTCCAAAGGTTCTGTGGCCATCATTACCAAGAAGAGTGATACCGAGTCGAACACCAACTACGCCCAAGGTGGCATAGCGGCAGCACTTGGTACAGATGACAGCCCTGCACTGCATCTTGAAGATACGCTGCAGGCTGGTGCAGGGCTGGCGCACCCGGAAGTCGTAAGAGTCGTAACCGAATCCGGGCCTGAGCTCGTTCGCCGCCTTGCGGAAGTCGGAGTGACGTTTTCCACCTATCTGGATTCTGCCGGTTGCCGGCGGTTCGATCTGGGCCGGGAAGGGGGTCACCGGCGCCGCAGGATCGTTCATGCGAGGGATCTGACAGGATGGGAGATCGAACGGGGATTACTGCAAGCGATATACTCCCGGCCGAATATCCAGCTCCTGCAGCAGCAGTTTGCTCTGGACCTGGTTCTTGATCGCAATGGCTGCTGCCGCGGGGTGCTGGTGATTGATCAGCGTACCGGCAAGCCCCTTTTGGTGCGGTCAAGAGTGTGCATGCTGGCAACTGGCGGAATAGGGCAGGTATACCTCCATACCACCAACCCACCCATTGCGACTGGCGATGGCATTGCTCTGGCTTTCCGCAGTGGCGCACCGATTGCAAACATGGAGTTCATTCAGTTCCATCCGACAGCACTGTACGGCGGCATTGTGGATGGGCGCTCTTTTCTCATTTCTGAGGCGCTGCGCGGAGAGGGCGCGGTGCTCAGGCTTCAGGACGGGTCGACTTTCATGCATGAGTTTCATCCTGATGCTTCTTTGGCTCCCCGTGATGTTGTGGCCAGGGCGGTAGCGGCCAAGCTGAGAGAGCGTAGGGAGGACTATGTCCTGCTGGATGCCACCCATCTTCACCCTGACCGTTTGCGCGAGCGGTTCCCGACCATCTACCGTACGTGCCTTGGGTTCGGCATCGATATTACCAGAAACCCCATCCCGGTAGTTCCGGCTGCACACTATGTCTGCGGAGGGATTAAGGTCGACTTATGGGGCAGAACATCAATTCCCGGGCTATTTGCTGCCGGTGAATGTGCCTGTACCGGTCTGCATGGAGCGAACCGGCTGGCGTCCAATTCCCTGCTGGAGGCATTGGTCTTTGCTGATCGTGCTGCTCAGGTCGCACCGGGCGTCGAGGCTTCGGCTGCACCGCTTGATACATTTCCGTTGCCAGAAGCCTGTGGAGTTGATGAAGAGAATCTTACCCGATTACGGATGAGGCTCAGGCGGCTGATGTTCGAGCAGGTCGGTATCGTACGCAGCGATGAAGGGCTTGCCCGGGCCGCTGGTGAAGTCGAGACTATCCGTAAGTCGCTTATCTCGCCAGCATGCCATATTGCTGCCAGAGAGCTGGAGAATATGATAACCGTGGCGACACTGATAATTACCTGTTGCCGGCTCCGGCCTGAATCGAGAGGTCTCCACTACAATATCGACCATCCGGAGCCGGATGAGCGGTATGCGCGCGATACGGTCATCACTCGGCAGATGTTCTGATGAACGGCATGCCCTGCTTGATCGGCTTGCCGCTTGGCTGCTGGTCGAACGTGGCCTGAGCCGGGCTACGACCGAAGCCTACCTGATCGATGTACGTCAGTTTCTTGAGGCGAATTCCGGTTCTCCCCCCGAGACGATGACCACGCGTGACCTGCGTGAATATGTGCGCCGGCTGAGCAGCCTGGGTATGGGGCCCGCTTCAATCAGACGCAAGATCTCTTCGCTCCGTGCGTTGTTCGCATTCTTGCAGTCCCGGACGAAGCTGGCAAACGATCCTACGGCCGGTCTTGATCTGCCTAAGCTGCCGCGGCGGCTTCCGGCCGTGATTTCTACGGAAGAGGTCGGCCTGCTGATCGACACCGTTGAAAAGCATCCTGATGTCTTCTGGCGCCTCCGGGCACGGGCGATGCTTGAGCTTGCGTATGGAGCGGGCTTGAGAGTTTCCGAACTCGTCGGGCTGAATGTTCCAGACGTCGACCTTGAAGGCGGTCTCATTAGAGTGATGGGGAAGCGTTCGAAGGAGCGGATTGTGCCGATCGGCCGACCTGCGGTCGAGGCCGTCAGGTCGTATCTTGCTCTTGCCCGGGCGCACTATACACGCGGCAGGTCTGGTTCTCATCTCTTTGCCGGTCGCAGGGGAACTCGACTGACGCGCGCTGGCTTCTGGCTGATTCTGCGTCAGTGCGCTGCTCTGGCCGGCCTGAAGAAACGTCTGACACCTCACACTCTTCGTCACTGTTTTGCCACCCATCTTCTTGAAGGCGGGGCAGACCTCAGGGCTGTGCAGGAGCTCTTGGGCCACGCCAGTATCAGTACCACGCAGGTCTATACTCATGTTGACCGGGGGTACCTGCGCGAGGTTTACCGTACTTTTCATCCGCGCAGCTAGTCTTTTGGTCAGCCGGCGGTCTGATTGACAGAGCAGCACTCTGGTCTAAGATTGGCGTGTGCGGCTTGGTTTTCACGTGTCAATAGCGGGCGGACTGGCAAGGGCGTTTGAGCGAGCAGAGTCCCTCGGCTGTGAGACGATGCAGGTCTTCACATCAAATCCCCGTGGCTGGCGGGTTGCCGTCTTGAATCAGGATGACGTTGAAGAGTTCCGCGTTCGGATGCGGCATTCTGATGTCAGCCCCGTGTTTGCGCATATGCCGTACCTTGCCAACCTGGCGAGCAGCGGCGAACAGGCTGAGCGTTCGCGCCGGATGCTCAGAGAGCAGCTCAGGAGATGTGATAAACTTGGTATCCGCTATCTGATTGCGCACGTGGGCAAGGCAATGACAACGCCTGAGGAGCGGGCTCTGCAGAATGTAGCTGCCAACGTAAATGCGGTTATTGCCGAGTCGTTGGGCAGCACGATTCTCCTTCTGGAGAACACCGCTGGAATGGGCAGCGAGATCGGGTACAGCTTTGCGCAGATTGCGGCGATCATCGGCATGCTGGCGGCAGGGGACAGGATAGGATTCTGTCTGGACACAGCCCATGCGTTCGCGGCTGGTTATGACTGGCGGACTAGGCCGGGGACTGATGAAGTGCTGAAGGAACTGGATGCCACCATTGGTATTGGTCGTCTGTATGTAATACATCTCAACGATTCGAAGTCG
>JBDRUL010000174.1:0-3875 GCA_039801305.1 Caldifarciminota bacterium
CCAGAACTCGCCAGAGTCGAGCACGTGGTGACGACATCCATCTTCCGTCCTGAACCTGCGCTCAGAGGGCTTGTACTGCCGGTTACTGCCGAATTGGAGCGGACAGACAGCGGGTGGTCGTACTGGGGATCGGTAGAACGGTCACCACTCGCCAATCCACTCAGTGGCAGCCGGGAGTTCAGTAGTATTCTGGGATGGTTTGGAGAGGCGGCTCCGGTTGAGGTGCCTTCTCAGAAGCCCGCAGCAGTAAGAGAGGTGCTCAAAGCCACAGAAGCAGTAATGAACCACGTCTACCAGTCGGATGGGTTTGTTCTGTTGGGCGAGAAGAAGGCAATCGGAATTCGTGGTTTTTATGACACTGAGCGCAAACTCTCGCTGAACATCAGTGATGCGCTTGCAATGGGGATACAGAACGGAGATATAGTGTCTGTGAAGAGCTCAAGCAGCGAGGGGGAGTTTGAGGTGCACGTAACAGACTCGGTCGCTCCGGGGACCGGGGCAATCGGAGTGAATGTGCATTCGAACCGTGCGCTGTTCCCGCTTGTTGACGATCCCGTTTCTGGTGAGACCACAGTGCCCATGACGTACGTCGTCTTGACCAAGACAGGACGCAGAGTGCGACCGAGTGGCGACAACCCGTCGGTGTGGACATGAAGCGTCTGGTAGTAAGGTTGGATTACTGTATTGGCTGCAGGTCTTGTGAGGCGGCCTGCCAGAGCCGTTTTCACTACGAAGCGCGTATCCACCATGCCGAAATTGATGCCGCGACCCTGATACCACAGCCCTGCCGCCATTGCGAAGAACCTCTGTGCGCTGCGGCATGCCCTTTTGGGATGATTCAGCGTAACTCCGAAACCGGAGTGGTGCGCAAGTCGGATTTCCATTGCGTTGGGTGCAGGTCATGTTCGCTTGCGTGCCCATTTGGTGTCATTCCGCCCGCGCTTCTGCGAAACATGTCTCAGAAGTGCGACCTCTGCACTGACCGGCCAGACGGTCCACGCTGCGCGGCGACCTGCCCCACTGGCGCACTGCAGTTCCTGGAAGAGGTAGCTTCTCCCGGTGAGCATCAAGTCGGAGCACGCCATCTGGCGCGATCAACCCATTGGAGGCGTGCGTGAGCTTCAAGGGCTGGTGGCTGGCATTTGCTCTTGTCGTTTTTCCCGGCTTCCTGACCACGGCAGCTACTGGTATGCTGCTGACCTGGATTGATCGGTTCGTATCGGCCAGGGTGCAGTGGCGAAAAGGGCCGCCTGTATATCAGCCTCTTGCTGATTTTCTGAAGCTCCTGCTGAAGCAGGTTGTTGTGCCTGCTGGTGCATCGCGCTTGGTGTTCCTCATGGCGCCGCTGGTCGGTTTTGCCGGTGCAACGCTGGTCTCGGTCATGCTTCCTTACGCTAACTTCTCACCTGGGGGGACATTCGTTGGCGATATCATAGTCATCGTCTATCTGTTTGCGTTGCCCCCGCTAGCGGTTATAGCCGGAGCTTCGGCTTCGCGTAACCCGGTGGCTGCGGTGGGAGCATCTCGCGAGATGACGCTGTACTTCGCATATGAGCTTCCTTTCGTTCTGGCGCTGCTTGTTCCAATCGTCAAGATACTTCGCGTGCCCGGGACTGACCTTTCCCAGGCGATAAGACTGGGAGAGATTGTTGCTTTTCAGCAGGCGAACGGTCCTTTTCTGTATTCAGTCTCCGGTGTCATAGCCGGCCTCATCATACTGCTTGTAATCCAGGCCAAGCTTGGGTATGTTCCTTTCGACATGGCTGAAGCAGAGCAGGAGATAATGTCAGGAGTGTTTGCCGAATACTCTGGTGCGCCACTGGCTGTTTTGCGGCTGACGAGAGCAATGATGTTTGTCAGTCTGCCGCTGTTTGCGATAACCGTACTCTGGGGAGGTTTTGCCGACTGGTGGGCGGTGTTAAAGTTTCTTGTAATTGTAGTGCTTACGATACTGATACGCAACACAAATCCCAGGCTGCGGGTTGACCAGGCGCTGAAGCTGTTCTGGTTTGCGGGCGGGGTACTCGGTATTTTAGCAGTTGTCCTGGCATACATGGGGCTATGAGAGATCCGAGGATCTGGGGACTGAAGAAGTCGCCGTGGGTCTACCACGTGGCAGCGGCTTCGTGTAACAACTGTGATATTGAGATACTGGAGCTTCTCACACCCCGCTACGATGTGGAGAGGTTCGGGATTGTGCTTGTTGGTTCGCCACGGCATGCGGATGCATTGCTGGTGACCGGCGTGCTGAACCGCAAGTCGCTGCCGCGTGTCCTCGAAGTCTATGAACAGACTCCGAAGCCGTGTCTCGTGATAGGCATTGGTACCTGTACCTGCAGCAAGCAGATCTTCCGTAACTCCTACAACGCGGTCGGTCCCTATGACAAACATCTGCCCATTCATGCCTATGTTCCGGGCTGCCCACCCAAACCTGAGGCGATGATCCTGGGTGTGGTCAGGGCGTTGGCGAAACTATGAGGGATTAATGAAAGAAGCACTCGAGCGATTCCGTTCTTCTTTCCCTGACACCGAGGTGAACGAGTACAACCCGCGGCGTCTTTACCTCCGGATCAGGCGCGATCAGCTTACTTCTGCAGCAAAGCTGCTCCACCGTGATTACGGGATGCGCCTGTCTATATGCACGGCCATCGATACTCGCGAGGGTTTTGAGGTTCTGTATCACTTCTTCGACGATCGTGAAGGGATCTACTATACGTTGAAAGTTCTGGCGCCGAAGGACGACTGCTGGCTTGAGTCACAGGCAGCATGGTTTCCAGCCTGTGACTGGATTGAGCGGGAGATGCAAGAGCTGTTCGGTATCGAGTTCAGGGGACATCCGAACATGAAACCACTATTGACATCTGACACCGACTGGGAACCTGAACGTTATCCCCTTCGCCGCGATGCCGAAGACAGGGGAGGGGCTCATGAGCGATAACGGGCAACGCCGAGTGGTCCCTATCGGTCCATATCACCCGCTGCAGGAGGAGCCAGAGTTCTTCAAGTTGATCGTTGAAGGTGAGAAGGTTGTAGACCTTGAAATCAACCTCGGCTATAACCACCGGGGACACGAGTTCATTTCACCAGAACTCACCTACGATCAGGTTCCGTTCCTTGTGGAGCGTATCTGTGGTATCTGTTCAAACTCCCACCCTCTTGCTTTCGTACTGGCTGTAGAGGATTGTGCAGGGATCAAACCACCACCACGGGCAAACTACATCCGGACAATAGTCCATGAGCTTGAACGCATACATTCGCATCTGCTTTGGGTTGGGCTGGCAGGACATTTCATTGGTTACAATACTGTCTGGATGTGGGCATGGAAGTATCGTGAACACATACTTCAGGTATTTGAGATGATCTGTGGTAACCGTAACCACTACGCAGCCAACAAACCAGGCGGAGTTCGAAGAGATATCCTACGTGAGCAGGTGCCGACAATAATGGCTGCCCTTGACGTTGCAGAAGAGAAGACTTTGATGTTAACCAAGGCGGTTCTTGATGACCCGGTTATTCGAGCGCGGCGGCAGGGAGTTGGTATTCTGACGCGGGAGCAGGCTGTTGCCTATTCGGTTGTCGGGCCGACTGCTCGTGGTTCAGGCTACGACATTGATGTCCGCAGGGACGACCCCCACTGTGCGTATCCGGAAGTGAAGTTTGACGTTATCGTGTTTCAAGAGGGCGATGTTCTTGCGAAAGCGAAGGTAAGATTGCTGGAGATTCTTGAGTCAGTGAGGATCGTCCGTCAGTGTCTGGAGCACCTGCCCGATGGGCCGATCGAGACCAGAGTCGAAGGTATTCCAGCCGGGGAGGGAATAGGGCATACCGAGGCGCCGCGCGGTGAGGTTTTACACTATGTTCGCTCTGACGGTAGT
>JBDRUL010000175.1:0-3862 GCA_039801305.1 Caldifarciminota bacterium
TGTACCAGTCGGGCATAAGATTCAACCTGCAGTGAGCTTCTCCGCACCGGCACATAGAAAGTCAGCTCTGCCCATTTCGCCTGCTGCTCCGGACTCGTGAACCACTTGATGAACCGCCAGGCTGCTCTGATCTGCTCTGGAGTTCCCTTGCGGAAGATCCCGATGTTGGTTCCGAACGATATCACGTCTGCTCTATCCCATACCGGCAATGGCGCTATACCGACCCGGAACTGCATATTCGGCTTCATGAAAGACCAGGATACCGAAGTGCTCTGCAGGCAGGCGATCTTGCCGGCCAGGAAATCATTCTGGGGCTCGTATCCGGCTCCGTAGTAGACACTCGAATCCCGGTTGACAAGCGCCGCAATGAACTCGGCAACCTCCACTCCGATTCTCGAGTTGAACGTCACCTGAGAGCCGGTGCTGTCA
This sequence comes from Caldifarciminota bacterium, assembly GCA_039801305.1. Taxonomy (GTDB): domain Bacteria; phylum Hydrothermota; class Tepidihabitantia; order Tepidihabitantales; family Tepidihabitantaceae; genus JBDRUL01. Next base: position 430 of record JBDRUL010000175.1, read on the forward strand.
AAGTAGTCTCCGCCCTTCTGCCGCAGCATCGTGCCGAACATCCCTTCGTTGACCAGACCGGCACAGCCCCAGCGTCCGCTTCCTGGATCAGAAAGCCGCCTGATCATCTGCCGGAACTCCGGCCATGTCTTGGGGAACTCAGAGTAGCCGGCTGCAGCTAGCATTTCGGCATTATAGAAGAAGACTGGCAGTGACTTATTGAAAGGTAGAGTCACGATCCTGCCGTCCCAGGTATTACCCTCAATGAACGCGGGATAGAAGTCGGCCAGCTCCGCATCGCTGAATCCGTCTGCCCCACGAATCAGCGAATCAAGAACAACGAGCTTACCCAGACTGTGAAACTGTGCTGTCCAGGACTCATACATCTGAGCAATATTGGGCGGGTCATTGACCTGTACCGCTGCCATCAGCTTCTGGGAAAGGCTCGAATAGTTTGCCATCGAAACCGGAACCACATCAACATCCGGATTCGCCGTCTCGAAATCTGCTATCATCTGCTCGAGCGCATCGCCGAGCGGACCACCCATCGCATGCCAGAAACTGACCTTGACTTTGCCGGCCTCACCGGTCTTTGCTCCACCGCACCGGCTGAACCCAAGCAGCATGGCTAACGTCAGCGCCCCGACCAGAAAACGACCGACCCGGGGCACAGACCTCTTGATGAGAAGAGACATCAGGTTTGCATTCTAGCGGCTCTCAGACATCAGTCAACGTAGTGGTCGAACAACCGGGACAGTCTGCTCCTGTGACATCAGCGCCACCCCTGAAGTGGACAGCCGGTCGCATCCTGGTCTGCTCACCACCCTGCATCCCGGCCTGAACTCCTCTTGGCATTCCGGCCTGCGACTACCACTGAACTGCAGACGAGACCCGGCATTGCAAAGCCCACAGCAAACCAGTCAGGACCCCGGTTGGCATTCCGGACTGGACGGCTGATTACACTCCGGTCTGCACCTGACTCAGCAGCTGCCCCGAAGCCGACCGCGGCACCACGGACAGCAGACATCATTGCTAACGGCACAGCAGCCGACAGAGGACAGATATCGGCATCTAAGAGGGCATCTGGGGGATGACTCCGGGACTGCCCCCGGGGGCTGCCGGGTTTCTAGTCTAACATGTCTATATACAGCGACTTGGCACGATCACCAATCATTACGTGCTACCGTAAACCGAGCGGTGACCAAGTCTGGCTGCGGTTTCCTTCCTCTCCTGCCGGCGCTACAATCAGGCGGTGTCCGGCAGTCAGCCCTCTGCCACAGGATACAGCTGTGTAAGATTGCTCTGCGCTTTTCTGTTGGTACTCGTGATTGGGGGAATCCTATCTGCAGCCGAAGGCTTCTACAAAGACCTGTTCATGGACAGTGGCTCCTGGCTTACCCATCGCACCCGGCTCTATGCGGCAGAGTCACTCAGGCTCACAATGGAATACAACGCTAAGCAGGACACTGCAATTCTCCGCCACATCATGGTCGCCAATCCGGACGATGCCAACGGCTATCTGCTCTACCCTGACGGAGCACCGCGATTCCGCTGCATCTTCACCAATGGGGGCAACGCGGGCAGACATGGACTTGCGCTGGGCGACACCGGCAGACAGCGAATCCGAGACTTCGTGGCAAACGGCGGTTCTTATGCTGGAGTCTGTGCCGGCGCCTATCTGGCATCGGTCAGCAATCTCGATTCCGGCATCGAGCCGAACTTTTACCATATCTGGCCCGGCCGCACCAGGCACGCTGGACTGTACAACTCCTGGGTCGGCAACTTCATCCCGGTCAGTTCACCGCTTCTCCGCTACGACAGCTTTGGCGGCGATTTCTACATCGACAGCCTGTACCTGAACGGCGGCCCCTTCGGCAACGACTCGATCGACTGGCCAGCAGGGACTGAAGTGCTGCTCAGCTACGACACAGTCAGACGCATCTGTCACAACCGGCCCGCAGGCTGGGCGTGGAAGCGATCCGAATCAGCTGGTCGCATAGTCGTCCTCGGTACCCACCCGGAAGGCTGGTACTTCGGCGAACGGCTGCGCCTTACGAAAGCGATGCTTGCGTATGCGCTGGACGGTGTTGGCCTGCCCGGGCTCAAGGGACTATTGGCAAACGGTATTCCGCGACAGATGAACCAGCCCACTGGCGGTGACCCGGCTTACATCAGAATCGGCGACCGGCAGTATCACCACTTCGCATTCGACCTGCCGCCCGGTACTAGCGAGCTCTCCCTCGAACTGGACGGTGACGACTCGTTTGATCTCTGTCTCTATCTCGACCCTGCGGGATTTGCCTTCCGCAGCACTGCCGACTACGCTGACACCTCTGCCGGTGCAAACAAGGTTATCCGTATCCCCTGGCCGGTCTCTGGACGCTGGTTTGGCGCTGTCGAGTGCGTGACCACAGTAGAGACCTATGGCGACAGCTGCTTTCTGTACACCGGCAGAACTGACGTACTCAATGGTGTTGCCTATACCATCACTGCCCGCTGGAATACAGGCGCCATCGCCGCATCGGAATCGAAGGGTCGAGCCACACTGATTCCCGCCTGTTTTTCTGGAATGCTAAAGGTACCTGCAGCCAACCTCTCTCCCGAAGTCTCGATCTTCGACGCCTCTGGCCGCCGGGTTGCAACCATCAAACCCGAATCTGCCGACCGGCACGAGTACCTTGTCTGGACTCCGGACAACCAGACGCCGGCTGGACTCTACTTCATCCGTGCTGGCAACTTTGCAGCAAGAACAGTCTACCTCAAGTAGGACGCCTATATCTGTTCCTCATCAAAGAACAGATTGACGAACTGAACTCCGGGCGTGCGGTTCAGGGCGCTGATCAGGTCTGCGCTCCTGTCGCGCTGCTTCAATCGGGCATAAAACGAGAGCTCTATCATATCTGTCTCTCCGAGTGTCCGGACATTTATCGGAGTGACCTTTGAACAGTACTCGTCGAGCACCGCCTGATACCCCGGCACCTTCTCGCCGGTCGGACGGTAGTTGAACTGCAGCAGGTAGTCATCCCGTCTGGGAGTGCCGAATCTGGTCTTGTACAGCAGAAGAATCACTAGTCCAATGCAGACCGTGCCGACAAGTGCCACATCGTAGAATCCCACCCCGGCTGCCATCCCGATGCCCAAAGCCAGAAACACATAGACGATGTCCTGCGTGTTCTTGACCGCATGTCGGAAACGTACCACCGACAGTGCACCGACCAGGCCAAACGCCCGCGCCAGATTGTTACCTATAACCATGATGATGACCGCAGTGGACATCGCCAGCAGAATCAGCGTATTGGTGTAAGCGACCGAGTAACCCGGTCCCCGGTATGTCCGGCGGTACAGCCAGGCGATCATCACCCCGCAGACAAACGCCACACCGATCTTGACTGCAGCCACCGGTCCGGTCACCGGCAGCAGCCTCAACTCCTGAACAAGGCCTCTGATCGCTTCC
>JBDRUL010000176.1:0-3844 GCA_039801305.1 Caldifarciminota bacterium
AGGCTCGCCGAAAAGGTCTGCGGCGCCCACTCGGTACCAGTGTACGTCAGCACCTGACCCGCACTCGGCGCAGTAGCAGCTACCGGGTTTCCCTGCAACTTGCCCGCGTTATCCGCGTGGTAAGCATAAGGGACTGCTACCAGCGGAATCTTGGGGACAATCGGCTCGGTGTTGACCCGCACCTGCAGCGAGCAGTTGCCGCCTTCGGGCAGATTCGTGATCGGCGCCACCGAACCCAGAATCACATTGAAGATACCATCGGTAACCGGAACATTGTTCTGGGTCTCAGTCCAGATCTGAGTAACGCCGTCGTAGATGGAGAATGTCAGATCAACAGCTTCGTTCAGCGGCTTGCCCGCCGAATCGGTCAGCTTACCCTGATAGTTTATGCGCTGCGGAATCGCAATCGCATCCTGCTCTGCAACCGGTGCAGTCCCGGCAGCGAGGACAACCACTGCAAACAGCAGAAACAGAACCCCGGCACCACGGACCTCTGACATACTACCTCCTCTGTTTGTAAGAAACCGACCACCAGCCCCTGCTCTGCCTCGATACGGACTTGCAGCTAACGCAGGAGGGTGCAGCCGGTTACAACCCGTTCCTGACTGAGCGTAGCTGCTGCTCAGACCAAGTCAAGTACCATCTTTCCAGCATCTGCCGGAAAACAGGGGCGGGCATAAGCCCGCCCCTGTTGCCTTGCCGCCTCTTGACTCTATTCGACGACCAGCTTGCGCGTGGCAGTGAAGCCCGCACCATCGCAGCGCACCAGATAGACTCCGGCGCTCAGCGAGCCCAGCTCCAGCGTGACGCGTCCGCTGCGACCGGTCAGCACCTGCCTGACCACGGTCCGACCAGCCACATCGAAGACCGTCACCGAAGCTGCGCTTGCCTGCGGCAGAACGTAGCTGATGACTGTCCTGCCCCGGGCAGGGCTCATCACGTTGAACTCAGGTCTCGTCAGCCGGGCCGGCTCTGCCATCACGCCCGAACGCTCGGGCAGTGTCTGTCCAGCCAGCGCTGCCGCCAGCCGGTACCGCCAGAGCTCAAGGGTCTTGTTACCCTTCAGTGCATAGAAGGTGCCGTCGCCGTAGGCAACGATATCAGCACCTGCTTTCACTCGCTTCTTCTTCGCAGTCGAGCCGACCGAGGGCATCGTATCGAGCTCCTGCCAAGAGCTCGTCGGCACATCAAAGTACCAGAACTCCTGTGTATTGCCGCCCTTGAGCGCGTAGATACCATTATCGTACCACGCTCCGCAGCCGCCGTCCTTGGACTTCTTGCTCTTGCCCATCATCCCGACGAGCGGCATTCCGGGCAGCGGGCTGGCGCTCCAAGTCCGGGTCACATGGTCGAAGACCCAGAGCTCATGGTACTTGGCCTTGTGGGCATAGATGCGGTAGATGCTGTGACCCGGATTCCTCTGCAGAGCCAGCCAGGAGCCCTTATCCCACTTCGGCTTGGCTCCAGCCGGTGCCGGTGGCAGGCTGGTATCCCAGGTACCGGTAGCGGTATTGAACCGGAAGAACTCCTGGTTTATTCCCTTGAGCAGATAGACATAGCCGGTGTCGTGACCGGTGCCCTGGACATAGACCATGTCGGTTCCGCCCTTGACACGTTTGCCTGAAGCCCCAAGCGGGACATCCGGCATCTGCTGCCAAGCTGCCGAGTCGATGTTGTAACGCCAGAACCCCAGCGTGTTGTTGCCCTTCGTCGCATAAATGTACTTACCGGCAGCCACGCCGACCGCGCCCTTGTACGGTGGCTTGGCTTCTGTTCCGTTCGGGATAGAGGCGAGCGTCGTCCAGACACCATTGCTGCCAGCAAGCGGATCGAACGAGTAGAACTCACCGGACTTGTTACCCTTGGCGGCATAGATGATGCCGTCTTCGATCGCCAGCCAGCCACCGTCCTTGAACGCCTTGGCTCCGGGTGGTGCCGGCGCCATCTCAAACCAGCCGCCTGCCAGAACCGGCAGTCTCACCCGGAACGTGCTGGTGATGACATCGTTAGCCGGATTGGTGTCGCCCTGACACCAGGTTGAACAACGCACACTCCAGATGCCTGTATCCCGCACAGTGAAGTTCAGGAACCGGAGCGTAGTATCGGTCTGTCCAGGAACAGCAGTGAGGCTCTGGGACTGCAGATACACCTGTGTTCCGGCAGGATCGGTGATGGTGAAGAAAGCCGAGAAGTCAGCCGGTGTGGTGTGCTCATTGCGCCACTTTGCAGTCGGCGTAAAGGTAGTACCGGTATCAAGCGTGCCGGTTGGCACCAGTACCTGCTTTGCCGCCACATCAAAGCGCAGCTTCGGACCGAGGACAAGCTTGTGGTAGTAAGCCGGCTGGTTCCAGTAGTTCTCATCCATCAGCGTATGCCACCAGCCCGGCCACATGTTGTAGATCTCGCTCATCAGGAACGCATAGAACCCGACAGTATCGCCATCCGGATTGCAGTTGAGCTGGTGCTTGGCAGTACCAAACGGCAGCGCCACCTCGAACTGCTCGTGTCCGGAAGCATAAGAGGTTCTGGAAACGCAGCCTGGTGGCGTTGTCCGCCATCCGCTCGGCAGCGACCGGTAGATTATCGAATCGACCGGAGTAGTGCGCGGACGATGCAGAGCCCAGTAGTTGCCTTCTGAAGAGTCGCCTGCCCAGGCACCGTCGTTGTTCTCGTCGAAGTAGAGCCCGAACTCAGTACTGTCGCTGTAGGTGACAAATGTCAGATCGCCACCAAGGTATAACCGGTTCTCATCATGCATGACATAGAGCCAGGCGTTGTTCGGGAAGTAGCGGTAGTAAGGATCAGCAAAGCCCATGATGTTCGAGATGTCGTAGCGGTTTGCCTCAGCCCACTCATTCGGATCAAGGTACCCGTCGACCGTAACGGTCGGGCTCACGCGCGGCGAGTAGAGCTGATCTACAATATGGAATCCGAAGAAGACATGGTATATCGCATCGTTGTACGGATTGCCGTCGTCGGGCAGGAACGTCGCCATCTGTACCTGATAGACATTGTTGCCTGCCGGCACCGCCCATTGCGGGAACTGGACAACTGCGGTCTCGCCTGCCGGCAGCGACGGGATTGAAGCATAGCCGCTGTACACCCGTGCGTCGGTCAGGGTATCAACCACAAAGCAGGAACAGCGGACAGCAGTCTCGTTCTCGGTGCCGTAGTTGGTGACCACGCCGATCGGGGTCATATTCTGCCCGGGTTCAGTGTACATTAGCGGCGCGTGGATATTGGAGAACCCGACATCATGCGGCGATGCACCCCAGTTGACAAACGAAGCAATCATCAGCTCGCCGTAGTCCCAGTAGTACCACTGCAGCGAATCGCCAAACACACTGCGGTACTGGGGAACACCATCTGCCAGCAGGTCGGGATAACCGCTATCACCATAGCAGTCAACGGTAATCAGGAAGTTGCCATCGGTAATCTGTACCGGCGTCGAAAGGTAGTGCTTCACTTCAACCATTCCGCCGCCTGGGGGCGGTACCGCCTCAATCCACGGCGAAGCGTACAGCAGGGTACGGAAGTCCTCGCCGTAGATCTTGAACCGGAATGTGCTGTCCCGCCAGACATGGCTGCCGCGGTAGAAGACTGCCTTTAGTGACTCGACCTGGATGGGATAGGATACGCCAAACTCGTTGGGTACGATGAAAACACCCTTTTCCGGTGTCGCCCAGGTGTACCAGTACGGCGAGTTGAAGTCAGCATAGAACAGCCAGTTCGTCACCTCAATCGTCATCCGCACCGTGTCGTTGGAGCGGTCCTCATCGGTTGAAAGCTCGGTCCACGCCTTCAGGGTGTATGTTCCGAGGGTGTTCGGCGTGCGCCACTGGGG
>JBDRUL010000177.1:0-3819 GCA_039801305.1 Caldifarciminota bacterium
AACTTCCGGCATCAGCACCTGCTCGGCATCGCCCAGCTCAGCCGCGATGACATTCTCACCATTCTGGATCAGGCGCGGCGCTTCCGCGAAGTCCTTGACCGGCCGATACCGGTTGTGCCGGCGCTGCGGGGTCGCACCATCGTCAACCTGTTCTTCGAGCCCTCGACCCGGACTCTCACCTCCTTCAATCTGGCTGCCAGCCGGCTCAGCGCCCAGTGTGTCAACTTCAGCCGTGCGACTTCGTCGGTCACCAAGGGCGAGACCCTGCTCGACACCGCCCGCAACATCGAGGCGATGCGCGTTGACGGCATCGTAGTCAGGCACAGCTCTGCCGGTGCCTGCCACTTTCTCAGCCGCCGGCTCAAGGCGTTCGTCGTCAATGCCGGTGACGGCTGTCACGAACACCCGACTCAGGCTCTCCTCGATGCCTTCACGCTGATTGAGCATTTCGGCGACCTGAACGGCAGACGTATACTGCTGGTCGGCGACATCGCCCATTCCCGTGTCGCCAGATCCAACATCCTCTGCTTCACCAGACTGGGTGCGGAGGTAGCGGTCTGCGGTCCGCCCACCCTCCTGCCCCATGCTGTGCATGAGCTCGGCTGCTCGGTCTTCTACCGGCTAGACCATATCCTGCGCGAAGCCGACGTCGTCAACATGCTGCGGGTACAGACCGAACGGATCAGCGGCTCGGGCTTCCCCTCCCTGCGCGAATACCGCCAGCTCTACGGGCTCACCCGCGAACGGCTTGCCACGCTCAAAGATTCGGCAGTGATCACTCATCCCGGGCCGGTCAACTGGGGCGTCGAGATGGACTACGACGTTGCCGACCTGCCGCAGGCGCTGATACTCAATCAGGTCAAAAACGGCGTGGCGGTGCGGATGGCAGTGCTCTATCTCCTTGCCGGCGGTCAGCGGGAGTACAATGGCTAGAAGGCTCTTCAAGGGCGGGCAGGTTATCGATCCGCTGGCCGGGCGCATCTACCGGGCAGACGTGCTGGTGACAGACGGCGTTATCTACTCGGTAGACCGACGCCTAACTGCAACCGGTGCCGAAACGATCGACTGCCGCGACCGCCTCCTGGCGCCGGGATTCGTCGACCTCCACTGCCACTTGCGCGAACCCGGCCGTGAGGACGAAGAGACCATCGTCTCCGGTGCCAGAGCCGCCCTTGCCGGCGGATTCACCCATCTCTGCCCCATGCCCAACACCGAGCCGCCCATCGACTCAGAATCGCTTGTCCGCTTCCTGCTCCGCCGGGCTGAAGATGCCGGACTCTGCCAGCTCCATCCGGTCGGCTCCTGCACCCGTGGCCGGCAGGGAAAGGAACTGGCGGAAATCGGCGCAATGCGTGCTGCCGGCTGCGTTGCCATCTCTGACGACGGCGACTGGATTGCGGACTCTCTACTGATGCGAAATGTGCTTGAGTATGCCAAGACCTTTGACCTGGTCGTGATGTCCCACTGCGAGCTGGCTGAATTCCGGCACGGCACTGCCAGCGAAGGCATTATCGCCACCCGCTTCGGCCTGGAGCCGGTTCCGGCGGCTGCCGAAGCCGCTGCGGCTGCCAGAGACATCCTTCTCGCTGAACTCACCGGCTCCCGGCTGCACATCTGCCATGTCTCAGCCGCTGCCACGGTTGACCTCATCCGCTGGGCAAAAGCGCGGCGGATCGCGGTCACTGCCGAAACCTGCCCCCACTATCTCGCTCTCACCGAAGAATCCCTCGACTCAGACTGGAACCGGGCGCTCGACTCAAACTACCGGGTCAACCCGCCCTTGCGCAGCGAAACTGACCGGCGCAGCCTCATCGCCGGACTCGCTGACGGCACCATCGACGCCATCGCCACTGATCACGCCCCCCATTCCCGCGAAGAGAAAGAAGTCGAATTCAGCGCTGCTCCACCCGGAATCATCGGGTTCCAGACCGCGTTCAGCCTCGGTTACGAAACACTGGTGCTGACCCAGACCCTGACCCTGCCCGACTACATCAGCCGGCTCTCCTCGGTTCCTGCCCGCATCATCGGACTAACCCCGCCCGCCATAATCCCGGAAGCGCCGGCAGACTTTGTCATCCTTGACCCTGCTGCCAGCTGGACATTCACCCCGGCTGATAACCTCTCGCTTTCCAGCAACAGCCCCTTCTTCGGTCGCAAACTGCGCGGCAAAATCTGCGCAACAGTACTCGGCGACCGGCTCTTCGTCAGCCAGAGAAGCTAACTACCCGGTCAACACCAACCGTAACCCTGCTACGGCAGAACTCTCACCCGCAGCCGCGCCTAGAGAAAAAAGAGGGGCGCAACAACCTGCGCCCCCACTCTAGACCCTGCCGTGCCTGCCCTACCGCTGCGTCCCGTAGCAACCCGTATGCCTCGGATCCCGATGGAACATCGGCCAGGCGCTCCGCATCAGCACACCGGTATTGACGCGTCCGGCAACCGCATACACCCCATACGAACTCGCGATGTAGATGATCCCGTAGCGGTCAACCACCGGCGACGGAATGATATTCAGGCTCGACTTACGCCCCTTCGCACCGGCAGCAACCTTAAGATACACCCGCCAGCGCTCACTCCCGTCAGGATTCAGCGCAAACAGCCAGTCGTTCTCAGCCGCCACATAGACCACGCCATCCTGACACAGCAGCGGTGCGCAGGCGATTGACGCATTCGTAACCGCCTTTGTCCAGACCTCGTTACCCGACGCATCCAGCTTATACAGCACGCCATTATCAGCACCGAAATACACATTACCCTCTGCGTCGATCACCGGCGACGAATTCACCGAATTACTCGGTGGCGGCACTGAATACCGCCAGACCAGACTCCCGTCCCTGATCGCCAGCAGATCGCCCTGATCAGTACCAAAATAGACGGTACCGTCAGCCGCAACCGCCGGGCTCGAGTTCGAGCCGGCAAAGATCGGATAGCGCCACTCGACCTCACCAGCCGGACTATACGAGATCACAAAACCGGTATCGATCGGCTGGTCAGGATCGGTCACGATCACCACATTACCGTTCGGCAGAATCACCGGCGAAGAGAGCAGATCCTCGCCCAGCACCTGTCCCCACAGATACGTATAGCTCGTGCCCTCATCCCGCAGCTTATGGAACCGCTGATCCTCACCGCCCAAATAAAGCATACTCCCGTCCAGTGCCGCAGTAGCGGTCATCTCATCTGAAACCGCGGTATCCCCATACGCCCACTTCGGCAGCGACGAACCATCGTTTGCAAACGCATAAAACAGCCCGTCATCACTCCCGAAATAGATCGTATTATCAGCACCGATGGTCGGCGAAGACGTGATCGGCTCCTGCGAACCCACGCCAAACGAATACAGCTCCTCACCCTGCCAGGCGTCCACGATCTCCAGAACACCGGCCAGATTACCCACTACCACTCCGGGACGCAGCTCATTCTCCCGTGACCGGATATCACCCAGTGCCGGCGAAGCGATATAATCTTCGCCCTCAATTGCCCAGAGAATCGAACCCTCATCAACCACCTCAAACACCCAGGGCAGAGAAGTATCCGAAACCAGCCCCAGCGAATCACGCGCAACCGCCCGGATCCGGTAGGTACCCAGCGACGGGAACCGGAACGAATCCGGCGTCGGCGTATTCTCAATCCGCAAAGGTGTCCAGCCGTGAGAAGTATCTCCGTTCACAAAGAACCGGTACTGCACCTTATCATTCTCCGGATCATCTGAACTCGGATAGAACCGGTAATACGGACCGTTCGCAACGCGCTTATTCGGCCCGTGCATTGCCGGACGGCTCGGCTTCGTGTTACGCTGCAGCGCGGGAAACAGCTTCG
>JBDRUL010000178.1:0-3808 GCA_039801305.1 Caldifarciminota bacterium
TTCGGCGCAGCGACGGATGAACGCATTGGCAACTCTCGCTGTCTTCTCTGCCCCTCCGCTGGCCTCCACCTGCCGCGGCGGCAGCCCGTCCGCACCCGGGTCTGAATCGGTAGCACCATCTTCAAGCCCGCCACCTGAGAACATTACCGCAAAGCGGTGCTCCTCGCCGCTGCGCACTGTGACCTGCACATCTTCAATGCCATCCTCAAAAGCCCGCTGTAGTCCGTCGCACAGTTCCCGACATAGTTCCGTGCGCATCCGTTCGCCGTTCTGGTCAACGGCACGGCGGCTGGTTACTACACGACCATCAAAGTTACAGAAGTTGGCGCGGCAACAGATATCACCCGGACCAGGGCTCAATCCGACTCCCAAGCACTCCAGCACCCCTCTGCCGACCTGGTAAGCGAAAGGATCATACCCGAACAGTGCAATGTGTGCCTGTCCGGAGCCCGGGGTAATTCCGTGTTCAATCGGCACAAGCGCACCCAGCGAAGAATCCCTGGCCAGTTCGTCAAGATTCGGAATATGAGCCTGTTCGAGCTCGGTGCGGCGGTTCAGCGGCAACCCGCCCAGGCCATCGAGGACAACTAAGAAGATTCTGCTTGAAGTCGGCTTGGCAAGTCTTGCTAGCCAATCAGACACAGCGGTATCATAGGTTCGAACAGAACCGGGTCAAGGAGCTGCGGCGTTCTGTCTCAACCCTTTGCACGGCGAGCAGGCCCCAGAAAACCTAATAACCGCTCTCGAAACCGTTCGCCCCTACCGGGCAAAAGCCATACCGGCACCCTGACTTCCCGGCCGTCTTTGAGCACGAGCCGCCAGTATTCTACTCGCCAGCTGCAAAGCCCAGTGAACGGGCAGACCGGAGCTCCGGTTTCTGTTCTTACCATATCAATCTCGGCTGGTCTGATCGCCCACCGGATTCTGCCCTCTTCGTCGACCTCCTGAATCGCCTCATCAGTGATTATGATTCTCTTGCCCGCAGCAAGAATCAAACCCCGCGCATCAGCGACCAGTCCCATCGCCCCGTAAAGCAGGGCTGGCACTGCAACTGCTCCGACCAGCATCGCGGGCAGTCCGCGCAGAAACCCGAGCAGAACTATTCCCACCAGACCAGCTATGAAGGCAGCAACCATATCGGTTCGATACCGGTACTCAATCGGAATAGCTGAGAACTCAGCGACCATTCGCTCCCCTTGTTGTCGAGAAAGATTATACCGGAAACTGCAAACTACTGCCAGTCAGGCAAGTACCTTTCACGGGCAAGACCGATGGAGCCGAAACCTTCGTTGCGACAGACTTCTGGACAGAACAACCCTATCGCATCAAGACAACCCGTCTCATCACATTGCTGTTGTCCGAGAGCTGGACGTAGTAGACACCGTCGTTCACACGCCTGCCGCTCTGGTCGGTTCTGTCCCAGACCACGGTGCCGGCGCCTCGGCGGTCTCCTGCAACAATACGTCGTACCAAGCGCCCCGCCGCATCATGGACGACCAGCTCGACTGGCCTGTTCGGGTTTGAAACATAGCTCAGCCGTACCAGTCCCGCGGCGATACTTGGCGTCACCAGCAGGCTTCCTTCTGCAGCGGAAGGCAATGGAGACTCAGCAACAGCCGAGCCTGTCACTACAATGTCCTCCAACGGCCCCTTATCACCCCAGCCCAGAGAATTGTATCCTCGCACCCGGTACCAGTACCTGCCTGGTTCCCGGCCAGTCACCTGAGAGAGCGTATCCTGAATGTTGTCGCTTATCACTGTACGGCTCTCAAAACTCGGCACCGGCCAGACATCATCGATGAAAACCCCTGAACCAAGAGTATTGTCGTCGGTCATATAGCGGAAACGGATGAAGACCGATCTCCCGACCCATGGCGCAAGTGAATAAGACCGGTATACCCAGCCATTACTGTTGCCGGTGAACCGCTCATGCAACTGTACCCACTCTTTCCCTTCCAGCGATACCTCGGCAACGACGACATCGTAGTTGTTCTCGGTGTTGTACCAGATCCAGAACTTCAGACTGTCACCGGCCTGCACGGGGTAGGGATCTGCTGTAACAGCGTAGTTGGAGACGTTGTTGCCTGTACCCAGCGAGATGCTGTAGGTGCCTGAACGCTTCTGGGTCGTGGACTGCGAGGCACCCTGCAGGACCCATTTGCCGGTACCGGATTCGATGTCGTCTGTTACCACCGTCAGACCGGTAAGCTGCTCCAGCTCCCACTTCAGGGGCTGATTGTACGCTGGCCGGATCGGAGTCCAGTGTACCGTGAAGCTGCCTGTTGCTGAGGAATCAAGCGGCGCCAGAATCGGCCGGGGCACATAACCCTTCAGGGTCGTGGCAATTGAGTCTGCCCGCTGATACAGATACCACAATCCGTCAAAACATTCCTTCTGAATCGCATCGAGTTGGCTGACGTTCTGATAGAACGCGGTACCGAGCTCGAACACGTAGGTCATGCAGGGAAAGCCGCCAACATACTTCGCCCAACCGTACATCCAGTCGATACTTCCGCCGCTGGTCGGATAGAGCTGGCTCGCCTGTTCCGGCGTATATGTTCCGCCGCCTAGCCGCGACATCTGCGCCGCGATCCGTTGCCCCAGACTCACCAGCGTCGCATTGTCCGGTGCAGTCTCGCCGTTACCATACGGCCAGAGTACAAGCTCTGAATACGAGTGAAGCGAAACATCGGCAACGAAGGTGTGCTGTTTGAAGAAACTGCTCAATGCCGCTATCTCATTAGCCCAAGCCCCATACCCACCCATGAAGGTCTCATCCGAGGGCAGATGGGTAGAGCGCGATCCTGACGTAAGCGCGCCCCAGTCAGCCATCCGGGAGCCATTGCATGCCCCGTTGTAATCACGGTTCGGGTCGCAGCCGATCGAGCCACCAAACGGCTGGCGGTCTTTCCGCCAGCTACGCTGATTCGGGTAGTCATAAACGAATCCGTCGACATTGATCACCGGAAACGCCCAGAGTACGTGGTTATTGATGAAACTCTGGAAATCCGGATTCGTGGCATAGTTCCGCAGCAACGTATCGCAGAAGTGACGAACACACTGCGCACATGCCCACTCCCGCGCGTGGTGCTGGGATTCAAGCAGAACCTCAACCTCGTTTTCTTCGACCGATGGATTGTCTGTAATCTTTACTCCGTATATCCAGCGGTTCTCATATGTCTGGCCGATGGATTCGAGCTTGCAGATATTCGGGTAGGTAGCTGCCCAGTTACGCATGATTCGCACCAGCGAGTCATACGAGCAGTAGTAGCCAAACTCATCCAGCTCCAGCATTCTCGTGTCGACATCATCAACCATCACCCTGACCGGCAGCCCTGAATTTTGAACAAGCGAAAGCTCGCTGCGGTCAACCTCAAGGTCATACCATTCACCTGGCAGCGCACCCGCGATCGTAATCGATGAACCCTTAAACGGTATGTACCGGTAGAGCGTCTGATAGTCGGAGACTTCTACACGTACGATCATCTTGCCTGCTGACGCTGTGCCGGCAATAAGTATGACCGCAGACACGCTGAACATAACACGCCAATTACGGAAACAAGACACCTGCTCCTCCATGTCTACTCTCATATGTATACTGCCGCAACATCGGGAATACGACCCGACAAGTGGCTCACCTCAGAATTCTAGTTCTCCTGCCGGACCTGTCAAACCCTACAGTATTACAACACAACCGATATCACAGCCCCGTTCTTCACAATGTCACGACATGAGCGAAGCAATATTACGCAACTGGTTATCCTATCGAGCATTGCCCAGATGGAAATAAGACCATTGGCACCCAAAC
>JBDRUL010000179.1:0-3806 GCA_039801305.1 Caldifarciminota bacterium
GCCGCGCGGCCGTCGCCATAGGGATTGTGGTCGATTTGGCGGGCGGCATACTGCTGAGGGTCGCACAACAAGGCGATGGTCCGCTCTACGATCCGCTCTACGTCGGTGCCGACCAGCTCGACGGCACCGGCCTCGACGGCCTCGGGCCGCTCGGTAGTCTCGCGCATCACCAGCACTGGTCGCCGCAAAGAAGGGGCCTCTTCTTGTATCCCGCCCGAGTCGGTAAGGATCAACCGGGCGCGGTCCATCAGCCAGACGAACTCGGGATACGGCACGGGGGCCACTAGATGTACCCGCTCCCGCTTCCTCAACAGCCGCCGCACCGGCTCCTGCACGTTGGGATTCAGGTGGACCGGATAGAGGAACTCGACATCGGCCAGGCGTTGTGCCAGCTCGGCCACCGCACGGCAGAGCGCCTCCATGCCCGCGCCGAAGTTCTCGCGGCGGTGTCCGGTGATTAGTACCAGCGGCCGTTCGCCTAGGAAAGCGTACTTCTGCCGCCAATAGTCGTTCCGCTGCCGCTCGCGGTGCAACGTCCAGAGCAGGGCATCGATCACCGTATTGCCGGTAACGTGACAGGCATGTGCCGGAACTCCTTCCCGCTGCAGGTTCTCGGCTGCCCGCGGAGTTGGAGCGAAATGAATATCGGCAATGGCGCTGACGAATCTCCGGTTCAGCTCTTCGGGAAAAGGTGCGTACTTGTCGTACGTCCTCAGCCCGGCTTCAACATGACCAACCGGTATCCGCTGATAATAGGCAGCCAGCGCCACCGCAAATGCGCTGGTCGCATCTCCCTGAACCAGCACAACATCCGGCTGCTCAGCGGCAAGCACCTTTCCGGCTCCCCGCAGGACTCTGATCGAGAGATCGCCAAGTGTCTGTGCCGTGCGCATTACGCCAAGATCGTATCCGGGCTTGATCTTGAACAGCCGCAGGAGCGGCACCAGCATCTCGCGATGCTGACCCGTAACAAGCACCGACACCCGGAACGAACTCCGGTGACGCCGTAGCTCTCTTATCACCGGTGCCAGCTTTATCGCCTCAGGTCTGGTACCGAAGGCAACCAGCACATGCCATCTCATGATCACCTCTTAGTGAACCTCGCCCCAGTTCTGCCCTGTCCTCACCTCAACCACCAGTGGAACACTCAGCTGCCATGCGCTGGCCATCTCCTCTCTGATCAGCTCCGCTGCAGCCGTGGCTCTGGTCTCTTCGACCTCAAAGAGCAGCTCATCGTGAACCTGCAGGATCATGGCACCGGGCAGTCGCTCCTCTATGTTCAGCATAGCCCTCTTGATGATATCTGCTGCCGAACCCTGCACCGGTGCATTCAGGGCTGCCCTCCCCGCTGCCTCCGCAACTGTCCGGTTGCTGTCCGCAACACCGGGTACCGGTCTGATTCGACCGGAGATTGTCCGGACAAATCCCTGCTGCCGCGCCTGTTCAAGAACTGAATCGCGCCACCTTGCCACACCCGCGAATCGCTGCATATAGCCATCCAGGAACGCCCGCGCCTCATCGATCGAAATACCCATCCGCCACGACAGACCATAGTCCCCCATCCCGTACACCAGACCATAGTTGACCATCTTGGCGATACGCCGCTGGTCAGCGGACACCGCCTCGGGCGCTATGTTCAGTATTGCTGCGGCGGTCGCAACGTGTATATCTTCTCCCTTCTCAAACGCCTCCTGCAACCGTTCGTCTCCGGACAGGTGCGCCAGCACCCGCATCTCGATCTGGGAGTAATCGGCTGAGATCATGAGATTGCCCTGTTCGGCAATGAAACCGTGTCTGACTCGACGGCCAAGCTCAGTACGTATGGGAATATTCTGCAGATTGGGCGTTGCAGTCGACAGGCGACCGGTACTCGTTCCGGTCTGGTTGAAAACGGTACGTATACGGCCGGTCTCGGTATCTGACAACGCCAGCAGAGGCCTCAGATATGTGCTACACAGCTTTCCCAGCTCACGGTATTTGAGCACCTGCGCTGCAATCGGATGCTGGCCGGCCAGCTGCTCCAGCACATCGAAACTTGTGGAGTAACCGGTCTTGGTCTTCTTGCCTCTTGCCAGTTTCAGCCGGCCGAAAAGCACATCGCCCAGCTGTTTCGGCGAAGAGACATTGAACTCAACTCCGGCCAGCCGCCATATCTCACGCTCAACTCTTTCCTGCTCAGCGGCGAGCTCCTGTTCAAGCTGGGAGAAGAACTGCCGGTCGATCTTCACCCCCCGCTCTTCCATCCTCGCGAGTACTGAAACCAGTGGCATCTCAATCTCTTCAGCCAGCGTCAGCAAACCCATCGCCGTCAGCTGAGGTTTCATTGCTTCATAGATACGCAGACAGGCTACAGCTCTGGCTGCCGGATCATCAGACACCACTCCTTCGCCAAGAACCATGAGCGCGACATCCTCGAGACCGAATCTCTTCCGGTTGGGATCGAGCAGCCACGCTCCCACGCCAATATCAAATACCGGCGCCATCAGGGCGATTCCATCCCGGTGCAGCCGGCTGATCGTCTCCTTCAGCCCGTGGCCAACCTTGACAGTAACCGGATCTCCCAGTATCTGCGCTGCGTCTCCCTCTACTGCCATTGCGCTCACTCCGTCGATCGAGACCCAGAGCCGACCTGCTGGTGCCAACCAGAAACCGAAACGACCTGCCTGTCGCAATGATTCGACTCCTGAGTAGCCAGCTACTCTCACCTCAGGCACCCTGCCACCCTCCAACTCCCTCAGCAGCGTCTTGAACTCCAGCGCCTGATAGATCCGGGCAAGCGCCTCACGATCAGGTCTCCCTGGTGCCAGCTCATCAAACCGCACATCAATGTCTACATCAGTGCGAAGCTTGACCAGCTCCCGGCTTAGTCTGGCCAGTTCAGCATGCTCTCTGACCCGTTCGTCCTGCGTCAATGCCGCCTCAAGCGAGCCGAACCGCTCCAGTATCTTCTGAGCACGTTTGGGCCCGACCCCGGGCACTCCCGGAACGTTGTCGATCGAGTCACCAGCCAGCGCCAGCAGGTCAGGAACCATTGCCGGCTCAACGCCGAGCTTCTCTCTGACTGCTTCCGGAGTAAAGCGCTTCTCCTGCCAGGGGTCATAAACCTCGATTCGGTCTCCCACCAGCTGGAGCATATCCTTGTCCGCTGTTGCAACCGTTACACCAAAACCCTGCCCGACTGCCCGATATGCCAGAGTCGCAATGATATCATCCGCCTCATAACCCTGCTTTTCAAAGACGGTCAGACCCATAGCCCGGGCCAGTTCCTTTACTATCGGGATCTGTCCCGGCAGCTCTGACGGTGGTGGCGGGCGCTGTGCCTTGTATTCGGCAAACTTCTCATCACGGAAGGTCTTTCCCGGCGCATCAAACGCCACTGCGCAGAGATCCGGCTTAAGTTCAGCCAGGAGCTTTTTCATCGTGTTGGCAAAACCAAACACTGCGGAAGTGTTCACACCCTTTGAATTACGCAGAGGCTGACGGATGAATGCGTAGTAGCTGCGGTAGATCAATGAGTGGCCGTCAACAAGCAGAAGCTGCTTCACGCCCGGCTGGAGAGGAAGTCTTTTGCCAGCCTGCCTCGCATCCAGAGCTCCCTGGCCAGCCGCGCAGCGCGGTAGTAGGCTTCAAAGGACGAACCACAATCCTGCCACCTACCCTTCAGGAAATCGTACTCAAGCTCACGCCGTATCACATAGGCGTTGTTCACATCGGTAATCTCGAGCTCATTGCGCGCAGAAGGCTTCAGACCGCGGATGATATCGAAAACCCGGTTGTCATACATGTAGCACCCGGTAACCGCATAG
>JBDRUL010000180.1:0-3795 GCA_039801305.1 Caldifarciminota bacterium
CCCATGGTCCGTAGTTTGACCACGAGGCTTTCATGTCGTTCTGACGGGAGGCAGCTACGTTCTCGACACCGTTGTAGCAGGCGGGATAGCGGACGATTTCACCACCGTCGTTCCCGGCCGAGCCGAAGAGAACACAGCCCGCATCCCAAGCATACTGGCAGGCATCAGCCATCGGCTGATACGGCGAGGAAGAACCGAAGCTCATCGAGAATGACCAGAAGTTGAGTGGTACGCCATAGTAGAGGCCGGCGATTGCCGCGAAGATGCTTATACCACCGCCACCACCGCAGCGAATGATCGCGGACTTGCAGTTCCAGGGCGGAGCGGCTACGCCACTGATGTTGTTGGTGACGGCGTTGGTGATCCCCTGACAGTGGGTGCCGTGCGTGTCAGTGCCATCAGGCATGGGGTTAGGGTCGCCACCCACCATGTCAAAACCGATCACGTCGTCGGTGTAGCCGTTGCCGTCCTGGTCGATGTTATCAATATCACCGCCTTGCGGCGCCGGTAGTGTGTCGAAACGTCCGTTGTGGTTGATGTCCTCGGCGTTATTGATCCAGACGTTTGCGTAGATATCCGGATGAGTCCAGTCTACGCCGTCGTCAAGGGCGACGTTGATGACCCGTCCCCGGCCTTTGGCTACTCCCCAGGCGAACGGAGCGCCAAGGTTTACATGATGATACTGTCGGGAGTAGAGGGAGTCGTTCGGCTCTTCGTCAAGACGCATCCAGCCGTTGGGGCAGGCGTAGTCGATAATCGCCAGAGCTGAGTAATCGGCGATGACCGGAGCAATATCCTGCTCGGGGCTGAATTCCAGCAGATACTGCAGGTCGCAACCATATTTCTGCGCCAGTGGATCAGGGCGGGGGTGGCGCAGCGCCGGCGCTATTTCGCTCACTTTCCACTTGCGGTTGAGCTGGTCGAGCGCGGGAATTCCAAAGAGGGCAATCCCGTCTTCGGTCGTGATCTGAACACGGCCGCGAAGCTCAGGTTTGAGCTCAACAATTATCTGGCCGGCTAGATGCTCTTCGCCGTCACGAGAGCGGACTACCGGTCGGGTCAGGTCGGGCCAGGCAAGCGCCATAGCAGTCGCAAGCATGGCGAGCAACAGGACACGGGTTTTCATACTACTGCCTCCAATCAAGTCTTGTGCCTTTCGGTCTGTAACCGCTGCGTTCCAAAGTCAAAGCGCTCGGGCTATCATAGAACAGGTTTCTGGGATGTCAAATCGCTGGGTGGTTCTGTTTCAGGCAGGTTTATCCGCAGCCATTACCAGCTGTTCAGGAAGGCCGGTTAGGTTGGGAACCTCCCAACGCTGACGTACGTCACCAACTTCCTCAATGCCGACTACGTGGAAACCGGCCTGGGTGAGTGAGCGGAAATGGTCGGACAGCGTCCAGTTGTACTTGTAGCGGTCGAAAGTTAGTTCGGGCGAAGAGACCGCGTCCGGCAGCTCCTCATCGGTGCGGGGCAGACGTCTTTCGAAGTAGGAGCGGGCAAGGCGCGGAGAGCCGGGTTCGTTCTTCCATATGCGCCTGACTGGATGGTATTCGTTGACAATCAACCTTCCTCCTGAGACAAGTATGCGGTTAACGCACTGGTAGTAACGGGTGAGGTCGGCAACCAGACCGCTGGCTTGAGCAGCATAGGCGATGTCGAATGTCCCGGTCTGAATCGAGCAGAGGTCAGTAAGGTCAGCGCGCAGGTATTGCAATTCCAGACCTACAAGCTGGGCGTGAACCACAAGGACATCCAGAGCGCCATGGGTCGGGTCGATCACGGTCACCTGGGCGCCCATTGCTGCCAGAGCGATTGGTGCTGTACCATCGGCAGCGGTCAGAACCGCCAGCCGTTTGCCAGCAACAGTTCCCAGAAACTCCTGTTCGGCGCGGTTCAGGGCAAGTGATGGCATTACCGCCACCCGGCGCCAGATGTCCTTGTCGTCAGGGTTTCGTTCCCAAGTAGGTGCTACCGGAATCCAGTCTCGCATCTTCGAAGTCCTACTCGGTTCCCCACTCTACTAGCACCTCATCGTCATCGGCAGTCTGACGACGGACTATTCCGACACCGGGAGCGAACCAGAGCACACTGGCAGTACTTTCGGCGGTCTGTTCGATAATCCGTTCTGTGAAATCTACCCGGTAGCAATCGTAGAACGTCCCAGCCGGGGTGGAGATGCTGTCTACCATGCTGACTCTGCCGGAAAGGGAATGTTCGTAGGGGATGGTATCAGTTCCGCGGATAACGATTGTATCACGGAACACGTCGTTCCACGACGAGCCGTCGACCAGAGGCAGGGCAAGTACTGTTCCAAATCTGGCTTCCAGGGTATCTTCGGTGTTCGGGCGCCCGGTCACGCGTACGTGGAACTTTTCGATCGCTTCCGGTCCTTTTATCCAGTATTCGGGATAGAAATTACGAAAAACGACGCGACAGAAACGGCCCTTTACTACTGTATCTTCATCCTGTACCGACACGTAGACAGTATCAGTGTCAGAAAGGTACTTCCACCAGCAGCCCGGGTTCAGGGGAAAGTAGTCTCCGCCAGCGCGATAGAGTATATTGCTGCAGGCGCAGAAAAGGCACAATAATGTCAGTAGATACCTACAGGACATATGAGATGTGTGCCCGGAGTTGCGGTATCCAGCTGGCGTCAAGCCTGCCACCCGGGGTCTGGAGGAAGAGTGCATTGGTAAAGGCGAGACGGAATCGGCTCCTACCCTGCTGCTGGACAAAACCCAGCCCGGTCAACAGAGAGGGAGCTCTTCCGGTTTCAAGTGCCTGACCAAAAGTGCGGCGTACGAAACCCGTTCCACCACCAAGCGACAGCTCGAGGCCCCATGATCGACGGTGCAGGAATTCCCAAGCCGCACAGAGCGTTAGGTTGTGCAGGGTAAGATAATAGACCCCCTGCGGTCTGCCGGGCAATCCTGCATAGGAGTAGCCAAGTTCCAGACTGAACCGATTCGAAGTCCAGCCTATCTGGGTACCAACTGTTGCTGCGGAAGCGTGGTAGCGGGTCAGGTTGAGCGCTGGCAGCGCAATGCCGGCATTACCACCGATATTGATGCTGCCAGTGACCAGAATTGATACTAACGAGATTGCCGGCATCCTGAAACTCTAGAGACCGCGTCAGGTTTGTCAAGTTACGGCTGTATTCCTGTTCAAACCGTCCGGATGTGATTGGACTACAGGTTAATCCAGTCAGTAGCTGAACCGATCTTGGTTGCGCTTCTCGTTTCCAGATTGTTGGCGCCGGCTGGGGGAGGAATCCGACGGGGAAACGTGTCAGCTTCATCCCCCGGTCTCAAGGTGGCCGGTTAAATTGCGTATTCCGCAGTGCCAACTGAAAAATGGGTGAAGCTACCGGCTCCTGCGGGTTAGTTGGGTAACCAACTCGGGACAGGATAAGCTGGGGTTCGTGGTGATGTGGTGATGATGTGTGTAAGATCAGTATCTACGCAGGTTACGACGAAATGGACTGAAGCGGAGGGGGTAGGGGAGACCATTGGGGGAATGGTCCGGGGGATGGCTGGGGAGCAGGGCAGATTCTGCGGTTTGACGAAACATCAGAGCTGGGATGTGCAGTGCCGACAGCGGGTTGCCCTGATGTCTATCGAGGTGAAGCAGAACGGGCAGGATTTCGTGGTAGAGACCGCACGGCCTGGAGTAGGTTGCTGCCGCAGACGGTTCATCAGTTTGACGAGCAGAAAGACGCAAAAGGCTACGATGACGAAGCTGGTAACAGTGTTCATGAAGGCGCCCAGGTTCACCGTAACGGCACCGGCTGAGCGA
>JBDRUL010000181.1:0-3791 GCA_039801305.1 Caldifarciminota bacterium
ACACAACCCGTTCCCTCCTACGTCCGCGCTCATCGGTCTCGTCAGCCTCGCCAATCAGGTACTGGGGCAGACTGTCGATGAAGCTCTCCCGGAAGGAAATGGGCGCCCCCCAGCGCTTGAGCTGTTTGCAGTACCAGTTGGTGTTGAGCAGGGACAGGTTGGCAACCGCCACGTTCTTGCCAAAGTTGGGGTCATAGTCTGCCACCTTGGACGGAACCGTCTGCATGAACCAGAGCGGGAAGGTGTCGTTATCGCCGTTGGTGAAGACAACCGCATGCTCGCCCGGACACGAGACCAGCATGTTGTAGCCGTACTCAGCCGGTATCCAGTTTCCCCGCCTGGTTACCGCCCGGTAGTTCAGCCCCATCGGCACAAAGGCAAACGCCACCAGCGCACCGGCAGTGAGATAGACCGGCAGCTCCGAGCTGGCACGGCCTGCTGTCCCCTCTGCTGCGGCTGCCCTGATCCTGGGCACAAGCTGGTCAGCTGCCCAGCGGAGAAACGCATAGGCACCGACCCCGATGAATATCGTATAGAATACGAAGGAGAATGCGTAGAAGTAGTCTCGTTCTCGCACCTCGAGATAGCCGAGCCTGCCTTCCATGAACTCTCCGCGCCGCGGGTCAGAGGGCGAGTACTTGAGATTGAGATAGGTGAGCAAGCCGAGCGACGCCACGATGAAAGCCACAAAGATAAGGGTGAATGACCGCTTGTCTCTCTTGAACTGATGCCACATCCCCCAGAGCCCGAGAAACACCGGAAAGAGCCCCAGCAGCCCCACCGGGTGAAACCGCAGAAAGATGCGGGGGAAGTTGGTGAAGAGCATATCGAAGTAGTTCTCGTTACTCCATTGCCAGAAGAAGTAGCGGACATAGAAGGCAATCTGCTCTATATAGGCACGCCCCAGTGGCAGCATCCAGCCCCGGCGCTGAACTTCGCGCCAGTACCGCTCCTGCTCCCGGTATTCGCGCGGGTTGGTGCGCAGGAGGTCATTCCGCACCCGCAGCCACTCCAGATACTGCCGGTGGAGCTCCTCAGCCTTGAACTGGGTCTTGCGCGGATAGAGCCGCATCGGGTCGTACTGTTCTCTCTTGAGCACGCTGACGAACTCCCGCCACCTTGCCGGCTCCACCTCGTTGATGCTGGGACGCAGCCGGGCGCGGATCATCATCACAAACTGGACAGATCCGGCCAGCAGCACCAGCCCCAGCATCAGGCTGACAAAGCGGACTTTGAGCTGGCGGCGCTGCCAGAGCCAGACGAGATAGCCGCCGTAGATCAGCACAAAGGCAATTATCAGCACAATCCCCACCTGACTGCCAAAGCCGGAAGCGTCTTCAAATCTGGGTCGGAAGTTCCAGAGGTCTATGAGCGCAACAATCGGCGACGCCAGAAAGAGCACCACATCGTCCATCATGTCACCACCGGTAAAACCGAGCCCGATGACCAGCGAGACAAAGATCAGCCCCAGCCCGGCAATGACCGACCAGGTCGCCTGCTCCCGCTCCATCAGCCAGATGCCGAGATAACCCACCCCGAGCATGAGCAGCGCGGCCACGATGCCGGTCGCATCGAGCGAAACCCCGACACGCTCATAGGCGGTGATGTTGCTCTTTACTGCCAGCATCGCCAGATAGACGATCATGAACTCAAAGAGCCTCAAGCCCAGTATCGCCCGGCGGTCGACAACCAGCCCGAATACCAGCAGGGCAAATACCGTGAGCATCGGCGTGAAGTGTATGCCGGCAGAGAGGAAGAGCAGAAACATCGCTGCCAGAATGAGCCGGTTGTCACCGGTGCCGTGATCAACATGGTCGCGCCAGAGGAGAGCCATATAAAGCACCGAGAGCGCCACCACCACGCACGGACCATAGACCTCTGCCTCAACACAGTTGTCCCAGTAGGAGTAGGCAAAGCCGCACATCAGCGCCCCGAATACTCCTGCCACATGCACCAGCCAGCGCCTGCGCTCCGGCTCCCGCCCAAGATAGACTGAAATCAGCTTGACGATGAGCAGATACATCAGCCCGCAGGAAGCCGCACCAAAGAGCACGGGCACCATGTTCACCCGGAAGGCTATCTCTCTGCCCAGCGGCAGCATCGTGAAGATCCTGCCCAGCATCACGAACAGCGGTGCACCCGGCGGATGGGGCACTCCCTGAATATAGGAGACCGCAATCAGCTCGCCGCAGTCCCAGAAAGACGCGGTGGGCGCCACCGAGTAGAGGTAGACGGCAAAGACCACAAGAGATACCGCGAAGAAAAGCACGAGCCGTAACCGCTGTTCATTCATCTGCGAGGCCTCCGTTTCAATTTTCTGCTACGATCAGAGCGCTCCAGTCGGCTACAATTCCTTCTGCAGAGCGCGGGAGATGTTATACTTCAACTGGGCAGGAGTCAACCCGAGCAGAAGCCTGCCTCTGCAGGCAAAGGCGATGCGACCGGTAGTTTCGGAGACTAACACCGCTATCGCATCGGTCAGTGTCGCCACACCCAGTCCTGCCCGGTGCCTCATCCCCAGCTGTCCGTCCTGAAAGGTGACATCGCTCAGCGGCAGGGTGCAGCCGGCAGCGAGCACCTGCGCACCGGCGATGACCACTGCTCCGTCGTGCAGCGGCGCCATGGGCGCAAAGAGCGATATGAGCAGTGACGGAGAGACACGCGCCTCGATACGCGTGCCGGTGTCGACGTACTCTCTGAGCCCGATCTCCCGCTCCAGTACGATCAGCGCACCCCAGCGCCGTTGCTGGAGCTGCTCTGCCGCTGTCACGACCGCATCCACGACGTCGGCATCGGTCTGCTGCCTGAGCAGATAGCGCAGGGGACCGAGCCGGCCGAATCTGGAGAGCAAATTCCGGATCTCGGGCTGAAAGATTATCACAAAGGCAACAATCCAGACCGTGGTGAGCGAACCCACCACCAGCCCCAGCGCCTTGAAGTCGAGCCATCTGGCGATGAGCGATACCGCCACCAGAAAGATCAGGGCATAGAGCATCCGTATCGCCCGGGTGCCCTTGAGAAACCGCAGGAAGTAGTAGACGAGCAGCGCCACGAGCAGAATGTCAATGGCGTCAGATACTCTGAACTTGACAAACGAGAACATCAAGCCCTGCCCAATCTAGCTACCCCTGCCATAGATGCGGTCGGCGATGCAGAGCGCCTTTACCGCCTCTTTGACATCGTGCACGCGCAGGATATCAGCGCCGTTACTGGCAGCCAGTACACAGGCGGCAAGCGTCCCCTCGAGCCTCTCCTCAGTGCCGACGTCAAGCGTCTTGCCGATGAACGACTTGCGCGATGGACCGACCAGAACCGGTCTGCCCAGACTCTTAAGCTCGCCGAGCCGGCGCAGAATCGTGAAGTTGTGCTCCACGGTCTTGCCGAAGCCGATTCCCGGGTCAACAACAATCCGGTCTTCGGCTATGCCTGCCTGCTCTGCCCGCTCCACTGCCGCCTGCAGCCAGGCGGTGATCTCTGCCATCAGGTCAGCATAGACCGGATTCTTCTGCATCGTCCGCGGTCTGCCCTTCATATGCATTATCACACACGCCGCCCCGGCTCTTGCCACGACACCTGCCATTGCCGGATCAGCGCTGAGCCCGGAGACGTCGTTGACCATCGCCACACCCATATCCAGCGCCCAGGCTGCCACCGCCGCACTCATCGTATCTATCGAAAGCGGCACCCTGATACCCTTCAGCCCTGCCAGGACGGGCTGCAGCCGCCGCTTCTGCTCAGCTGCCGGCACCGGCAGTGCACCCGGTCGGGTAGACTCAGCACCGATGTCGATG